>DASVUU010000307.1:0-7439 GCA_036386935.1 Cytophagaceae bacterium
CTGCCCTGTTGCGCTAAGTCTTCACCCAGAAATAAAACAAACAATAACTTTTAATTTCTAGGCTCCTGCTTTTTTCAAAGCTTGATTTTTAATTTCATTGTATGAAATGCCAAGATGGGAGGCATTGTAGGTGCAAGTACCGTCTTGGATTATTAGAACTTGTGGGGACTGATGCGTTACCCCAAATAACTCTTCAATTTTAGAGGATACAGGTCTGTGGTTAAGCAGGTCCAGGAAGTAAAAATCAATGCCCTCCACTTCTTGTTTATTCCAACTTCTTTCCAATCTGCTTAGTGCGGTAGCACTTATAGAGCATCTGGTGCTATGCTTGAAAATAACAGAAGGCTTTGAAGAATTCGCTTTTATTTGATTGAGTTGTTCTTCGGAATCCAGGGTTAACCAATCCATGTATATATAAATTTAATTTTTTATGCCTTTTGAGCAGATCTTGCCCAGGGCTATATCACTAACCATAATTATAAATCAATTGTTCTTTAGAAGTAGAGTCAACATTTGGTTTAAAAATTTAAAATCATTGCTCCCAACTAGGCATTGGAAGCAATGATTGTTCTAAAAGTCGCTAATACCAAATCTCGGATTCCTTTTTATTATACTTAGGATTTTTATTTTTTTCCTTCATATAGTTAGGATTCTCTATTCCTTCATTCTTACCATACTTCTTCAATATCTTCTTTCTATATCTTTCCTTGGCCGCGTATGAATTCTTAATTTTTCCTCCTCGGTAAACTGCACTTGGATGCATTCCCTTGGTTCTTCTTCTCACAACGATGTCCCCTTGATAATTCGCTATTTGCTTGCCCTTCTTTCTAATCCTTCTATCTCTTGCTTGTAATGTTCTTACTAGCAGATCTCCATCGTAGTTGGCTTGTTTCTTATCCTTCTTTCTGCGATAACGGGCACGTTTTTCGAGAAAATTTGTAGGAAGATCGCCTTCATAATTGGCAATCTTCTTCATTGTTTTGCGATCTTCCTCACGAGCCAGCACCATGCCATCAGAGTTGCGAGGTCCTTCGGCTCTAGATTCATTAGGATTCACCAGGTCTCCTTGGTAGTCACTAATCTTCTTAGAACTGTTGCGTTGAATTTTATCTGTAACCACCAAGTCACCCGAGTAGGCTCTAATTTTTTCGGAAGCTTTCTTTTGTTTATTAGGATCGACTGTTACATAGTTTGCATTTCTCGGTGGCTTTCTTTTATCACCTTTGCTTACCTGAATATCCCCAGAGTAGTCTTTGATTTTTTGACTGGACTCTTTATTCTTATTAGGGTTGACATTGATATCTCCGCTCGATTGAAAAGGCTTCTTATTGTCCTTCCTTGGAGAAGTAGTCATTATCTTCTTGTCTTGCTCTTTTTGGCTTACCTGCGCCCGGCTTGAAGAGGATACAAAAAATATAAGTAAAAGAGAATATATAAGGGTATAGGAATATACCTTATTAAAAAAATAGCGGCTGGTCGGTTGGGTCAATTTCAAGACTTCAAGTTAGATGCGATTTTTTCTAGGTGCCTTTATTCTTTTTGGATTTTTCTTGTTTACAAGACCATTCCCTTTGTCAATCCTTGGTTTGGTCGCCTTGGTATCTTTTAATTTACCATCTTCATCAAACAAACTCAAATCTGCCTCTTTTGCATTTCCCAAGCCTGGACAAGGATAATCCTTCCGTCTACAAGCAGTACTTGAAATGAAAAGGACAAGTAATAATATAAACCAGACTTTTTTTAACTCAGCCATATACAAATCTATTATATTTTTTTAATGTTTGCAATTTGTATAAAGCTTATGGATGGTGTATTTGTACTCAATTTATGGAACGTGTTATTTGATAATTTATTGACTTACTGAATTATTTGATGTATTTAATTTTAGTAGTTCGATAAATAGCTGGTTTATTCGAATAGCCGATAAATATAAACATATCAATATTGGAGAAGCTCTTCAATTTTTATTTTTAACCGATCTTTGGCCAAAAAGTTTTTTTCAAGGGGAGGAGAAAAAGGAATAGCTGTTTCCAGACTTCCTACTCTGAACACCGGCGCGTCAAGATAGGTGAAGCAATTTTCGGTAATCCAGGCAGAAATTTCTGAGGCAATACTCCCAACTAATGTATCCTCGGTGAGCATTAAAACTTTTCCTGTCCTTCTTACAGCGTCTGCAACGAGGTCTTTGTCCCAAGGCATCAGTGATCGAAGGTCGACAATTTGAATTGAATGGCTGCCGAAATCTTTGCATACCTCTTTTGCCCAATGGACGCCCATGCCATAAGTGATAATGCTAAGATCCTTTCCCCCCTGTACAATCTCTCCTTTTCCGATTTCTATAGTATAATAGTCATCTGGGATGTCAGCGCTTATGGACCGGTATAAGGTTTTGTGCTCGAAATACATTACCGGATTAGGATCTGCAATCGCTGCATTGAGCAGCCCTTTAGCATCAAATGGATTTGATGGATAGACGATCTTTAGACCTGGGGTGTGAAAAAACCATGCTTCATTTGACTGTGAATGGAAGGGGCCCGCAGCAACCCCGCCGCCTGCAGGCATCCGTATCACTACATCGGCATGTTGGCCCCACCGATAGTGCGACTTTGCAAGGTTATTTACAATCTGATTGAAGGCGCAGGTCACGAAATCTGCAAACTGCATTTCTACAATAGATTTATATCCTTGGATGGAAAGTCCTAATGCGGCGCCAACTATGGCAGACTCACAGAGGGGCGTATTCCGTATTCTTTGTTTGCCAAAAGCCTCTACGAATCCTTCCGTGATTTTGAAGACTCCTCCATACTCCGCGATGTCTTGTCCCATTATGATTAGGTTAGGATATAATTCCAGGCTTTGGCGCATACCATCGGAGATGGCATCTACATATCTTTTTTTTGAAGTCTTTTGTAAGTCCGGGAGGGCTGGGGTAAAGGATGTAGCGGCATACATATCAGCAAGTTGCTCTTCACTATTAGCAATAGGCATGGGCTCCTTTCCGGCTATTTCCAGCCCGCTTTCTATTTCCTTTTTGATGTCATCCCTTATCTTCTTTGAGGTCTCTGGTGTAATAACCTTTTCCTTTATCAGGTATGATTCATAATTTTCTACGGGATCTTTCAAAACCCATTTGTCGAAAAGCTCTTGAGGTACATACTTGGTGCCAGATGCCTCTTCATGACCGCGCATCCTAAAGGTCAAAGCTTCTACCAATATCGGCCGTGGATTGGACCTGATACTTTCAGCCAAGTTGCTAATTGAATCAAATACTTCTAATACATTATTTCCATCTATTTGGAGTGTCTCCATTCCATAGGCAGGACCTTTTTCACAAAAGGAATTGAATCTAAATTGCTCGCTACTGGGGGTTGACAAGCCATATCCATTATTTTCAATGACAAAGATTACCGGAAGCTGCCAAACTGCCGCCACGTTTAGGGCCTCGTGAAAATCACCTTCGCTCGCGCCTCCGTCCCCACTAAAAACTACCGTCACCTTTCCTTTTCCAGAAAGCTTATCAGCAAGAGCAATTCCATCTGCGACTGCCAGCTGGGGCCCGAGATGAGAAATCATGCCCACTATATGATGTTCCTTACTGCCAAAGTGAAAGGAGCGGTCTCTGCCCTTAGTAAATCCAGATAGTTTCCCTTGGAACTGAGCAAATAATCTTGAGAATGGAATTTGCCTACCGGTGAAAATGCCAAGGTTTCGATGAAGGGGCAATATGTACTCATCTTTTTCCAAGGCACATACTACACCAATAGATATAGCTTCCTGGCCGATTCCGGAGAACCACTTGCTTATCTCCCCCTGTCTCAACAGAATAAGCATCTTCTCTTCTATCAGCCTAGGCTTTAGAAGCTCTTTATATAGGTGAATTAAAATTTCGTTTGAATAATGCTTTTTGTTAAAATCCATAGTATGTGTGAAAATGAAGACATTCTCTATGTGAATTGTATGCGAATAATGAGTAAAACCTTGTAATAGATTGTACTCTACATGATACCAAACCATTTTCCATTAGTACGAAAAGTGTTAGACGATGTCCACAATCAATTTAAGGCTAAGCTTAGGAAATAATTAATTTAAAAGTCAAAAGATTCTAATTTTATGATTAATATTTGCTTTTTTTTTCGAGTTTTGCACTTTTAAAATTATAAATGATCCAATTCGATTATTTCACGCTAGACAATGGCTTACAAGTTTATGTTCACCCCGACAAAAGCCTGCCCATTGCTGTTGTAAATATATTATATAATGTAGGAAGCAGGGATGAGGATGAAGATAAAACAGGCTTTGCCCATTTGTTTGAGCACCTGATGTTTGGAGGCTCGAAAAATATTGCCTCCTACGATGACGAACTTCAAAAGGCTGGCGGGGAAAATAACGCTTTTACTTCCCCCGACATCACCAACTACTACATAACCCTTCCGGCATCAAATATAGAAACAGCATTTTGGCTAGAATCTGATAGGATGTTGTCCCTGTCATTTGACCAGAAGGTGCTGGAGGTTCAGCAAAATGTAGTAATCGAAGAATTTAAGCAGAGGTATTTAAATCAACCTTATGGCGACGTTTGGCTTCACCTGCGCCCCTTGGCATACACGTCCCATCCATACAGATGGCCAACCATTGGTAAAGATATAAACCATATCCAGGATGCGAACATCCAGGATGTTAAGGACTTCTTCTATAAATATTATATTCCAAACAACGCAATCATGGTGGTTGCGGGAGATGTAAGCACCGAACAAATAAAAAGGCTCAGCGAAAAATGGTTTGGTCCTATCCCAGCAGGCAAAAAATATAAAAGACAATTGCCAATAGAACCTAAGCAAACTACAGCTCGCTCCTTAGAAATGGCGGCAAAGGTACCCTTAGATGGCTTGTACAAGGTATATCATATGGAGGGTAAGATTTCACCTACTTTCTACACCGCAGACTTGATTGGTGATATGCTGGGAAGAGGCAAGTCTTCTCGACTTTATAGCGGCTTGGTAAAAGAGCAACGTTTGTTCAATTCTATAAATGCTCACGTGAACGGCTCTATTGAACCAGGACTCTTGATCATAGAAGGAAAGCTAAATAAGGGGGTAAGTCTGGAGGCAGGCAACAAGGCGATAGAAGATATCTTGGAAGAAATAAAGTCTGAATTAGTCCCAGCCGATGAATTGACGAAGGTGAAAAATCAGGCAGAATCCTCTCATATATTTGGGGAGGTAGAAATATTGAATAGAGCGATGAACATAGCTTTTGCGGCCGAGCTTGGGGATGTGAATCTGGTGAATGAAGAACCTGCATTGATACAGGATGTGACGCAGGAAAAAGTAAGGACTCTTGCCCAAACTATTTTAAGTAAAGATAATTGCTCTACCTTATTCTACCAGGCCTCCAATCCATCGTAGCTTATTATCTTAGATAATACGATATTAATATTTGTCGAATGCGTGAGGGATAGAGTGGAAAGCCCGGAGCTCCCGACTTTTCGTCGGGATCGAGGACTTGGAACGATAGCCCGGTCTGCGCTTTTCGCGGAGACCCGCCTTAACCCTAACGGTCATCGTTATCAGCACATCATATGAAAATAAAAGTTGGATTTGGATATGACGTACATAGAATGGAAAAAGACCAGCCTTTTTGGCTTGGTGGAATCCATATACCTTATGAATACGGTGCTGCAGGACACTCTGATGCCGACGTACTGATACATGTAATCTGCGATGCCTTGTTGGGTGCGGCCAATATGAGAAATATAGGGTACCACTTTTCTGACAAGGATCCCAAATACAAGGGAATCGATAGTAAAATTTTGCTACGAGAGGTGGTGAGAATGATTAGTGAGGCAGGGTATACCATCGGCAATATTGATTCAACGGTTTGCTTACAGCAACCTAAGCTCAATCCTTATATTCCCGAGATGAAAGCAGCGCTGGCTCCTATTCTGAATACTTCTCAGGAGGATATATCTATAAAAGCCACAACCTCTGAACTGATGGGTTTTGTTGGGCGTAAAGAAGGCATTGCTGCCTATGCGGTGGTATTGCTAGAAAAAAATTGAGTTAGTCACTTAATTGTGACCATTAAAAATCAATTCCAAATCTTTCACCTAATGCTTTTAGATCTATTACTACCGGTCCTAACAAAGGAATGCCGTTTTTTAATCTATTAACTTCCATTTCCCTCTCTGGGTCGCCAGGTATGAGCACCTTATCTTGTCCAGGTATTGGAGTAGCCTGGCGAAAACGGCTTATCCAGTTATCCATATGAAATTTGAATTCCGAGGCTGGTCGAAAAGCATCGATCCGCATAGCACCAAAAAAGTGACCTATCCCAGTGCCCACTGGATCTTCAGGCATTGGTAGAAAACTTACAAATGGCGGTACCCACGGTCCATAGTTTGCGCCGGAGAATACGGCAGAAAAAATGTCTACGATGCTTCCAAGACAATATCCTTTGTGACTTCCATGTTCTTTATCGCCACCTAACGGTAAAAGCGCACCACCGGACTTCAGTGCATGGGAATCCGGAGTTTGCGAGCCGTTTTTATCTTGGATCCAGCCTAGCGGTGCCTCCTCATTCTTTCTTTGAAGAATTTCCAGTTTGCCATTTGCTGCAGTTGTTGTCGCGAAATCGGCTACAAAGGGTGGTTGCGTGTCTGCAGGGATTGCTACCGCTATAGGGTTAGTACCAAGCAATCTTTCTAGAGAATATGTTGGTGCTACTAAGGGGCTAGCATTGGTCATTGCAATACCCACCATGTCATGTTCTAAAGCCATCATCGCATGGTATCCTGCTATGCCGAAATGATTGGAGTTTCTAATGGATACCCATCCAGTACCTGCGATTTTTGCCTTTTCAATCGCTATATTCATAGCCTGGGGAGCTACTACTAAGCCTAGTCCCCCATCTCCGTCTACTACGGCTGTACTTGGCGTTTCGTGCACTACTTTTACTTTGGGATTTGGCTCTATTCTACCAGCCTCCCAAAGTCTGACATATCCCGAAAGTCTTGCAACACCATGACTGTCGACACCTCTCAAATCAGCTGAAAGCAACACTTTTGCTGCTAGCCTAGCCTCATCAGGTGAACAATTGATCTTCTCGAAGATCTGAATGGTAAAGTCCAAGAGCTTTTTATAGGGGTACATGTTTTATAGGGTTGGATTGACAACCAAATTTAAATAAAATTGGAGATAAACTAAATTGGAAGATTTAGCCTTGGGAATATAAAAAGGGGGTGGATTGTGAATTTAGAGTTCTTCGCCATTGACGACTTTGCATAACACGCCCTCTTTCAAGGCATAGGTAGAGATCCTAATATGCTTCAACTTGAGTTTTTGCAAAATGTATGAGGTAAGTATACTCGCCACCACAATCATGTCAACCCTCATTTCTATCATTCCAGGGATATGCATTCTTTCTTCACGAGTCTTCTTATA
>DASVUU010000308.1:0-2503 GCA_036386935.1 Cytophagaceae bacterium
TCTATCTCATCATTGCCCGACCCTATTTTATCTTGGTTTAAAAGTCTGGTGTGTGCATATTTAATGAATAGATCAACGTCCCGCCTGATCTTCCATTGTAATAAGAAATAAGACCGAATTCCTTTTCCAAACAAGGCGGGAATGGAAAATGCGTACAATACATCCCTTTCATAGACATATTGGCGTGAATTATAATCGTCTGTATCAAACAAGGCGACTCTTCCGGTCAGTTCAATCGATCGTCGTTCCCAGCCAATCTCCTGAAATATAACATAACCAAGCGACCGATCCTCGTGATAGTAGTCAGTTGATTGAATTCTTGATTTAATTTTTAATCCTGCTTTTGAAGAATACTCAGCACTTAACATAACGTTAGTTCTTTCATTAGGCAAGACAGCATTCATCTTTGCCGCCTCATTTCTGTAGTTAAGCATTTTGTGTTGACTATTGTATTGGCAATACAACAAGGTAGTACGTCCAGGTTTAAAAGCTAGTCTTGCTTGATATTCATATCCCTGGGAGGGGGCATCAACTCTATATTTCAACCAGGGAAATTCAAAGTGGTCGTAGAATCCGGAAACAGTCCACTTATGGCCCAGCCTTATTTTTATACCACTGTATAGTCCTCTTTCATTTTGGTTGTTGACATTTTCTCCGAAGGCCATCCCAAACGGGGAATGAAAGCCTTTTGAATAATTTCTATAATTAAGGGCAAGATCGACCGTAGGGCTAAGGCTTGCAATAAATCCATTTATTACCCCATATCCACCACTTTTCGAAAGTGCTGCTTCGCTGAAAAAATTAAAATTTTTCAGAAGGATCTGATAGTATATGCTTCCTACATTGTTTTCCTTTCCAACAAAATCATACCGATTGTAAGAGTTAGGCGTTTTCTGTTGGTATTTGTCATACCTCATATGAAGGAAGGATGCGCCAAATCTTATATTTCGATTGAATCTATAATAAAGTTGTTGCCCAATCACACTTTGCATCAGATTAAATTTATGCTCCAATTCCTGAGGAGTTCTGTGGTAGCCTGAAAATTGGATTGTAGCCACTCTCTCCTGACGGTCAACGGTGTCACCTGTGTTCAGCGATGCGTCCAATGAATTGCGAGAATAAAATGAGGTAAGATCGAATTTCCTTAAGCCAAGAGTGGCTGCTGCCCCGCGCATAAAGCCGGACTCCAATACGGAGGTATAGGGTCGAATTCCTAAATCGTTTCTAACGGTGGATACGACAGGTTCGCCGCCCTTCCCAAGTTTAAACCCTGAACCCAATACCAATCCTTGCCCAAACTGCAGCTGATAATCTCCAACAATCATCGCCTTTACGATGCCCTTGTTGAATAGGGCGAAATGGCCTGATAGAAAATCTGCACCATACGTTGAATTTCTTGGACTCCACATAATCTTCTCTCCAGCATCCTTTTCCATAGCAAATCCTAAGCTGTACAAGTTTGCTTGTGAGCTTCTAAATCGAGCATATAACTTATCTTGAGATCCTTGATATTTGCTCTCTTTAAACCCTGCCGATTGTTGCAATGTTCGTTCCTGTCTCAGCAGGAAATAGCTATTTCTATTTGAGGTGATTCTTTGCATGAATTTTCCTGGGAGTAATTCGGTGCCCTTACCAACCCTTACGAATGGAAGCAACGTTTTTATTGTAGTAAGGTCCCAATTTGGGATAACCTGAAGTTCGTAAAGTTCTAAAATTGGCGTGTGGGATACTCTATACTCAAAAAAGCTTTGTATTTGCAAAGGGTTTAAAATGAATAAGGACTGTAGCTCATCCACGTTTGCCCTATTCAAATCTAGGGGCGTTGTGTAGTATAGGTAAAGACTTTCATACAGGTCTTCATAATTCAGGTCCTCAGTTTGCTGCTGAAACAATTGCAAAGCGAACTCTTCGATATTTATTTCATTTCTTGCTTGGGCACCGCATTCCAGAGCAAACCAAACAACTATTTGAAGGCTCAGTAAAACCCTAACCATTATTTGCTTTTGATTTTATAAGAACAGGAAATTTGATGTACGAAACCTAACGTGCTAGAACTTATGAGGGCATAGTCCAACTGAAAACTTTCGCTTTTAAACCCAGCCCCGAAATGGGGTGAAAAGCTTTGGCTAGTCGTGCCTGTCCTTATCATCAGTCTATTAACAATAGTGTATTCAATACCGAGTTTAACTATTCCTTTATATTGAATATTTTTTTCTGCTTCGATATTCACCATCAGGGATTTATTAGGCCGATAACTAATACCTGTTCTCAGGTAGACAGGAATTAGATACCTCTCTTGAGAAAGCTTAGAGATATTAAAGTTGGAAATCTGAGCTGCAAAAATGAAGGTTTCAAAAAACTTTACTATTCCACCAAAGTTGGCAATGAGATTCCGTCGCATTGGTGCTTCATCAATATGCAATTGATAATAGTTAACTTTCACACCAAGCAATACTTTATCCAACGAGTGCGCTAGCCCGATGCCTACTGTCTGTTCCGAGAA
>DASVUU010000309.1:0-4461 GCA_036386935.1 Cytophagaceae bacterium
CAAACTTTGGAATGGAACTAATACCCAGGGGCAACCTCTTCCCACAGCTACTTACTATTATATCATAGATAAAAACGATGGTTCAGATAAAATAACCGGAAGTATTACAGTCATGAGGGATTAGATTGGCGGGCCAATAATAGCAAGGCTGATAAATCACCTAGCTTAAAAATAAAACCTAATGCTGTTGATTAAGCGATTTTAAGGAAGCCTTTGAAGGGCTTCCTTTTCTTTTGGAGAATCGACTCAAAGTATAAACTTTCTGTGCTAGCGTTAACTTCTATATGACCGCAGGGATTAAATTACATTACTCATTGTAGGACCTGCAGGACCTAGATACAAAGAACGTTGTTTCCGCAAACAACCAAATTGATAGAGCTAGCGCCAGATGTTTGCAGTCCAAAATATATTTAAGCCAAGCCGATATGATTTCGTGTGATCTATATCCGAGCTATCATTTTGATTCGAAACCTAATCCAGGGGTTGAAGTATTTCGACGTCTATTGCTAGAAACCAACGTATGATTGGCAGCAGCGGGGAAACGATGTTCAATGAGACACGAACCTTAGCAGCTGTTCAAAAGTGACGCTCATGGCGACACGAAACTTGGAAAAGGCCAAAATTAGAACAGCTCATATAGATTTCTAGAACTGTAGATATCTAAGAAGATTTGAACGCGTAAATGCGATAAAAATCCAGACCTAAGGTCAACACCACAGTCATCCAAAGTCGAATGGACTGTTTGAGACAACCAAGCTTTTGGACCAACCTTAACCTGCCACGCCATTTCGGTGAAATGCCCGAATACATCCGGTTTTGGTGGCGGGCCGAAAAAGCATTAAGCAAATCCTATTAAACTACACTAATACCTTTGTCAGCAACTCTGCCCCAACACGACTCGCGTCCTCAGCAACCGATCTAAACCACGTAACGAATCGATCAAGAGTAAAAACTGTAACCTAATTTTATAGAAAGGCTAGTAGATTCATGATGATGAGGAAAGCCATCAAATGCAAGAACTGGACTCAGACGGATGTATAACTCAATATTCCGGTATCTCACAAATTTTTCTATTCAGGCTTGTCTAGAAGGAAAAGCGTCGCGCAGGATAGGAACCATGAAAGAGCATCTCAGCAACCCTAAAAAGACCCAAAACTTTAATTTTTACACATCAATCCTTTTCATTTAAACGTAATAAAAAATGGTCCCCGAAAAGAAAAAAACTCGATCATATTCGTTATAAGTAAAAACATTTTTTTGCACTTTTTCAACATTGTAAAATATAAAATTGTGAGGAAACTAACTTGCTTATATTTTTTATATAATTCTATATTTAAGTACGTTGTAATGAAATTATCAATATATTATAATGACGATATTATTTAAAACTGCATTTATTCAAGATAAAATTGACCTTTTTCAAAGGTAGAAAGTTGCATATAATTGTATAAATTTAAGAAAGTAATTATTCCTACCTATGAAAATATTCGATTTAGTATTAGGATTTAAACGTGTAAAAAGGAAGATGGTTTTCCGATTAAATAATTATAGAAAACTGTTTCTAATTGTCTCGGCTAGTTTGTTGTTAACCTCAAATGGCCTCCAAGCGCAGCAGTGCGAGCCTTCCTCTAAGCCGACTCCCCATTTGGGTGGGATGATCGGGCCAGAATTTACAAATTGCTGGAATATGCTCAATTCTAATTATGGAGGCAATTATGGGTCAGCAAATATGGGCAATAGCCCAAGCGGACATGCTACGGTTTATTTAGGAAAAGACGGATGGCCAAGAGCTGACAAGCAGCATACCATGATGATACTGATGGGCGCTAATCAAAATCCTAACTTGAAGGTAGCAGTTGGAGATGTCTTCCATTGTCAATACAGGGGTACTAAATCTCAAATGGTACTAACATCCAGCGACGTTTCCATGGTAAATGTAGTAGAGTCAAATGGATTAGTAACTTTTGATTTTAAGGTACTGAATGCCAATGGCGGGATTTGGTTAAAAATCGATGGAAGAATAAGTGACATTCAAATTATGCGTCCAGGGTATAGTTTAAATGATCCAAAGATGATTACGGATGAATGCAAGTCCTACTTAAAGGGATTACAAGTGGTGAGGTTAATGGGGCAGTCAGGCGTTAATTCAAGTTTTGAAAGGGAGTGGATAAATCGGGTTCCCGCAAACGCGCCTTTCGAAAATGGGGTGTATAATGGAGAAGAAAATAAGATAAATCAAGATGACATTTATACAGATAGAGCAAGTAATCCTTGGTTAAGCAATAGCTTAAACCAGGGCAGAGGTTTTCCTTGGGAAAAGGCAATAGACCTATGTAATTATTTAGATGTTGATTTTTATGCGAATGTACCTGTATTGGCAGATTTAAATTACATGCACGAGCTAGCGAAAGTCATGAAAAAGCGGTTAAAGCCCACCTTGAACCTCTATATCGAGATCGGCAACGAAATCTGGAATTTCGGAGGAGGTGGAGTATTTTTAGGAGCGCCGATGTTAATAAGTGCAGTGCATAATATGGTAGCTGTTCAAGGTGACCGGACAATCATGGGCAACCGAGATAAGGGCATCGTGATGGAAACAGGAAGCGTGGGAAATGGCAAATGGTGGGGGGCAAGTCAGGCCAATGCCTATATGGCGATGAGAAGATGGCCGTCCTATCGACTGAAGCAATATATGGACGAGTTTGCAAAGGAATTTGGTTTTGCGGAGGAAGGTGGCGTAGGTGTAAGAATCAGAGCGGTCTTGGCCGGCCAAGGTGCATACGGTTGGGGCGGTGATTATTGGTTCATAGGAAACGAAGGAGTTGGATTTTTAGACAGACAATTCGGAGAAGGAACCTCTAAAAAATACCTATATGCACTTGCCATTGCAAATTATTTTCCTGTTGAAGGCCCGGCGTTCGGAGATGATCATCAGAGAAATCTTGCCATCATAGAGGAGGTAAAAGCATGGTCTGTAGACAAAATAGTTGAGGAGTTATACAAACAGACAGCTAAACGCTATGGGCAGTTTGGCGCCGAAGGTGCATGTCGTACAGATCCTTCTCAAAGCTGTGAAGGCAATGAATTTGAAGATCTACTAGCATTTGCAAAAAAGTCTGGCCTGAGGGTAATCGCTTATGAAGGTGGTCATGAAGTGAATGTCCAATACCAGGCTTCATGGATACCATTGAATAATCTTACAGCAGCATATAACTCGGAAAGAATTTACGAGCATACTAAGTATGAAATGGACAAATGGTATAGTTGGATGGGTTATGATGCATTGTTTATAAAAAATAATTTTGCTACAAGTAGAGGGTATGGATCCGGATACGATGTGGCCGAAAAGATAGGAGATCTTTCTCCACAGTATAGAGCATATCGCGAGATCATGGACAATCCTGCTCCTCCTCTTACTAAAGAAAGGGGAGGTATTATTGGAGCAGAGAAAGTATCCGTTTTACCAGGTTGGCAAACTGCTTCCTATCACTTTTTCCAGTATAGGGAGTCCAAGACGTCTACCGCAAGGAGATTAGATGGGACGAAGTCTAATGGTGGAGATGTTTATATTATAAGAAATGAAACAGGCGGAAATTATGGCCTTAGATTGAGTATGACTTGGATTTTCCCAAATGCAAAATATAATGTTTTCATGGATGGTAAACTCATACAGACTTGGGATTTGGGGAAATTTATGTACAAGCCATTTTCAAATGAGGAAAGTTTAAAACCACGATGGTCAGATACTTTAAAAGTTTACATTCCTTATGGGACACACTCTATTCATTTTACCAAAGTTGATGAAACTGCACGTGAGAACGGTGTAAACTTAGAGGCATTTGAGTATACCTTACTTAATGAAGGTCCCCCAGCTACACCTGACAGAATCGTAGGTGATCTAGTCGTATGTAAGGGAAATACTAAGGCGAGATATGAAGTGAGCCCTGTGGATCTTAGTGTCTGCGATTATACCTGGGAGGGCTTGCCATCTACAGCAACTATACTCCGTAAAACCTCTACTCCTACTACAGGACAGGGTACATATAAGATGTTTGTAGATTGGGGTAGTACTCCCAATGGAGTATATGATTTAAAAGTAACGGCAAAAAATCAAAGTAAAATTTCACCCTTCCCGATGCTGGAAAGTGAAGCGAAGTTATTTAAAGTCACCGTTCAAACCTGCGGCTTTGAACTTGACAAATCGCCAGTTTGCTTAAACGAAAACGTCACCTATACTCCAGCGCTTGATGCTGGTGCAGTAGAGTACCGTTGGGATCTGGGAGAAAATGTCTCCCCTAAGCGGGCCTATATTAATACCACACCTCAGGCAGTGGTGGGTATGTATGGTAAAGTCGGGGTAGTAAGTGTAAACCTTGTTACTAAAAATGCAGCTGGGGAAGAGAAAGTATATCATAATACAGTAAATGTGAGGAGCTGCTACAGCCCTTATGTGGACGGCCC
>DASVUU010000310.1:0-1576 GCA_036386935.1 Cytophagaceae bacterium
TGACGTAATTCTATTAGACATCAATATGCCTTTAATGGATGGAATGGAATGCGCAAAAGCCATCAGAAGTCTTAGCGACCCCGCCAAGGCAAAAGTTCCAATTATCGCTATTACAGGCAATGCAAAAAACTATTCTGAGGACGATTTTAAAAGTGTTGGCATAAACTAATATTTACCAAAACCGCTCGACTTTGATAAGTTGGTGGAGACAGTAAAAAAGTGGACTGCTTAATCTTATAAGAAAAGCTTCTATAGCATGCAATTAAAATATACTAACCAATTTTTGAATAAGTTGGAAGATATCTTTACAGAAACGGACTATATACTTCGCTATGAAAAAGGCAACTTTTCTGCAGGCTATTGCATTTTAAAAGACACAAAAATCGCCATTGTAAACAAGTATTTTCCAACAGATGGGAAGATAAATTGCTTGGTAGAAATTTTAAGATCTATAGATCCTGATATTAGTAATCTAAGCGAAAAAAACAAAAAGCTTTACTTCGAAATCAAACAAACCGAACTTTTGCTTTGATAGTCACTTTTCTCGGCACCGGTACCTCCCAGGGCATACCGAACATAGGTTGCTCCTGCCCTGTCTGCCTTTCACTTGACTTTAGAGATAAAAGACTTCGGACTTCGATTCATATAAAGGTCAAGGATAAAAGCTTTATAATAGATTCTGGACCTGATTTTAGACAGCAAGTATTAAGAGAAAGAATAGATAGGCTTGACGCCTTAATTTTTACTCACGAACACAAGGATCATACTGCAGGACTTGATGACGTGCGGGCTTTTAACTTTCTTCAGCAGAAAAATATGCCAGTATACGGCGCACCTCGGGTACTCAAACAGATTAAACAAGAGTTTGAATATATATTTGCCGAGATAAAATACCCGGGAGTTCCGCTGATCGATCTTCACGAAATTAATGGGGAGGATTTTTTAATTGGGGGGATAAAATTTACGCCCATTAATGTAATGCATTATAAGCTCCCTGTCATAGGATTTCGGATTGATGATTTCACATACATTACGGACGCAAATTACATTTCGGAATCGGAACTCAACAAAATCCGTGGATCGAAAACAATTGTTTTAAATGCGCTTCAAAAGACTGATCATATCTCCCACTTCAATTTAGAACAAGCTGTAAGTTTACTTACAGACCTTGCACCAGAAAAAGCCTACCTAATTCACATTAGCCACAGAATGGGCTTACATAAGGAAGTCGAGAAGGAATTGCCCGAATTTATTCACTTAAGTTACGATGGATTAAAGCTGACCCTGTAATTTTGAAACGCCCTGTAAATATAGCATTTGATGCGAAACGTGCTTTTAACAATTATACCGGTTTAGGTAACTACAGCAGAACCCTTATCGCTAATCTATCTTCTTTTTTCCCACAGATAAGGTGCCATCTATTTTCACCTAAAGTATCCCATAACGGTAGAACAGATTTTCTATTTGATGACAAAAATTTTAGGATCTACACAGCGCCAAATTTCCGGTTTTTTTGGCGTTCCTTCGGCATTGCACCTATACTTAAGAAAGAAAAAATAGATATTTTCCATGGCTT
>DASVUU010000311.1:0-1847 GCA_036386935.1 Cytophagaceae bacterium
TCTTACTTTAAATATATCAATACATTTTTTAAGATTTTCCCACCTATTATCTCTTGAACGTGTACCCCTATTTATTATATTAACTACTGCATCTAAATGCTGTCTTTTATATCCTTTTTCTGCTTCTTGTTGACATTTATATTCTTCCCAATATGCTATACTAGCAACAGTTCCTTCGTTAAGATTATTAATGTTATTGGCATCAATTATTGTAGTGAATTCAGGATAATCACTTCTTATTCTTCTATTCACTTTAGTATATTTACGCTTATAGGTAATTTGAAGAATACCTCTTCCTCTATACTTCCAGCCATCACCACTTGCCACATCTCCATTATCTTCTTTATTTGCATATGCAATATTAGCGATCATTTCTTGATTTGCCCTATACCTATTTTGTGAACTTCTTCCATATTGGTACGCTAAACTATTAGGCCCATTAGTATCTTTATTATAGTCTTTAGCTGGGTTTATCCTAAATCTTGAAAAATGTTTTGGCAAATCCTCAGCAGCATAATTTAAGCCTTCTCCATCTTTTATATTTATACTAGAGCCTACTTCTTCCATAACTTGAGCAAAGAAATGTGCTTTTTGCTGACATGTATTTAACCCGAATTTTGTATTCGCTTTATTAAATGCTTCCATCAAGGTGGTCTTTTTCTCTTCAGAAGCATTTCTAAATACTTTAGTTAATTCTTCCATCGTTAATTTTTTACATCTTGGGCATTCTCCATTAACTATAGCCTCTGCCCCTTCATTAACTACGGCATCACTATCTGACGGGTCTAGTCTAAAAGAATTTAAGAAAAGAAGAGTATCAAAATCCCTGCCTCTATAACCTGCCAGCTTATTTACCATACCACTTACCACAGCACATTTCGTCCTTGGATTGGTGGCCGATGCCGATGTAATCGTTGATTCTTTCCAGGCCTTAGTGACCAAGTCGCAAAATGCTATGCGGTTTTCGCGATGGAGCTTATCGGACAAAAATTCCAGGTAAGTAATATTTACATCTCTTTTTTTCAGTAACCTGACTAAAAAAGATTTTTTGTCTCTTTCATTCTTTGCAATTGTTACCAATAGCTTTACAAGAACAGCTTCTTTTTCAAGATTTAAATTGTTGGCAAGGTTGTCGTTTTTTACAACATATTCAAGAATGGACCATAGGCCGTCACTGTTTAACGTGAGTGCAATTTTATCCATAAGATAAGAAAGCGTTACCAGGGCCTCATAATAGCTGGAACTGCTATTGCTGAGAAAATCTCTTTCTACCGGGGCAATTATTATTCTTTTAAAGTCATTTATTAGTGCAGCTCTTCTGTTTGAGTATTGATCATCAAAATAATCAAATGTAGACTGTGTAAAAACAGTTTCGTTCAAAAAGCATATAAGCGGCTCTTTACCATTAAATTTTATTTTTAAGGCAATGTCTTCTTCTACTATCTCATAAAATAGTTTTCTTCTGGCACTTTCATAATAATAATAGAGGTAATATGCTGCACCGTCATTATGAAGTGTCGGGATAATATCTATAGAACCTTTTTGCTTTACAGTAATTTCAACTTCTTCTTTGTTATTGTTAAAGGAGTTGAGTGGGTTTACGACCAATTCGACCAGTTTCATCAGTTCATCAACGAATTGGCCAAAAGTGCCCCTAGGCCTTGAGTATCTGTAGATACAGGTTTCTGAATTAATGCCAATTCTTTCAGGGTCAAAAACAGTGCTATCAGGAACAAAAACTACTTCTTTTTCAATAAAGCGGACTACTTCCCTGCTGTTCTTATCATATACATAATTATAGATATCAAAATCAACTCTTATTTTTTGTAATAATCGTTGATCAGCAA
>DASVUU010000312.1:0-3294 GCA_036386935.1 Cytophagaceae bacterium
GTATTCTTCAGCCCATTTTATTGCCAGGGGATATAAACCAAAAGCTCCCGAGAGGGTAATAGAATTCTCGTCGGGTTTGCAGCTATTCAATAAGAACAGAGGTAAAACAAGAAGGAGTATATATTTGCCAATCAAACTCATAAAAGTTGTGCAAATATATACTCCATAGGCATGGTAGACAAATAAAAACTTATTTCATTTACTATTTGTATTAATAGGGAAGAGTATTGCCTCTGAAATTATCTGGACTATAAAGTGAAAAGGATGCTCCAAAGACTTGATTGATCACTTTCAAGAATTCGTTCGCAATAAGCGCCTGTCCCTTAGGAGTGGGAGTAATACGGTCTAATGAATAAAATCCTCCGAAATCCGGTCCTAAGTTTGGGTGGTTAGCCCTTATAATTACATTTCCATATGGGATACCTAATAAAGGATCGGTAAGTCTATTGTAAAATCCATTTAAGTCTACAACGCCCAATCTTAATCCTTTACTTTTGTATTCTTCAACAATTTGTTGTAATGCTTGATTATAAGAGTTTATTTGATTGCGCAAGTTTTTAACCTCTTCCTCATCGAGTACATCTTTGTTTGCAATGGGAGTTTTAAATCCAATATAAAGACGTTGACCTTGATCGCCTTTGCATGTTCTAACCCTTTGGGCATCGATGGCTCCAAAGCCTACGGAATCTAGCACCGCCCCACGCGTGACGAAATCTTTGCTTGTATTTAGTGGTCGAATCGTTCCACTACCTGTGGATATAGCGAAATTGTTACTGTTTCCGGTAGTTCCTTTAAAAAAGGTCACGCCCAATGCTGTATTAAATTCGTTAGCTTGTTCTGGCGTCAATCTTACTGGATTCTTCGCAGGATCAGAAGTACTCGTGAGTCTTCTATTGTTGTTTGTTATGACAGCAAATTGATCGACATAAGGAATGTTAGCTATTACGCCCGATGCTTTTCCGCTTACCAATATGCTATCTAACAATGCCTTGTAGCTATTAGTGAACTCCTGTGTCGTAGGTAGCGCGGTAGTTCCGCCTGACGTCGCATATCTTAGTGCATCAACATATCCTAACCACACGGTAAAGAAGGTTCCATTCCTCTTCCTTGCTTCGCTTGCAATTCCTAATGAGCCGGGTTCGACGATATTTTCGAAGTAAAGCTTTGGGTTATTGAAAGCTGTTGTTGTGCCAACAGAAGGTTTGTTTATGTTGGCTAACGTGATAAATGGTACAGAAAGATTGGTTATAGAACTTCTATCTCCTTCGAAAGGCTTTACCGTAGTCTCAGAACTTGGCTTGGCAACAGATTGGAAAGAAACTGATCTGCAGGTATCTTGAAACAAAACCCTTTTTCCCAAATTATTTTTTCCTGACCAGCCAAACTCTGAATTGATATTAGCTTGTCCGAAAATTACATCGCCTTTTGTTTCTTTGAACTTTTGTGCCAAAAGGTTAGGGTAGGAGTTAGCTTGGCCTTCGTTGTAAAGTGCATCGTCCATAAAGCCAGCGGTGATGGTGGAACCCACGGCAACATATTTTGTAAAATCTGCCGTACCAGCGCTCGCTGCGGGGGCCGGAGGGATTTCATAGAACTTCGGTCTGCATGAAAATAAGGCGATCAATAGGAGGGTTGCATTGAAAATACTTCTATAAACACGGCTCCAATTGTATTGATTTTTCATATAAATATTCAGATTTATTTGCTTGATAATTATTTAGTTAGGAGGCCATCAAAAGTAATTGCCGTATAATATAAAGCCCCAATGGTAGGACCCGCAGCATATTGTATGAACCTTCTGTTAAAGATATTTGCTCCACCCACTTTGATGGTAGCTTTGTACTTCGGCAATCTATAATTAACCTGAGCATCAAAAGTATGGTAAGAGGGAACTATACCTTCGGCCAAAGGACTCTGCCATAAA
Source organism: Cytophagaceae bacterium (assembly GCA_036386935.1). Classification (GTDB taxonomy): domain Bacteria; phylum Bacteroidota; class Bacteroidia; order Cytophagales; family Cytophagaceae; genus DASVUU01. The sequence continues at coordinate 1,925 of DASVUU010000312.1, forward strand.
AATGAATCTTGCCATTTCCAAACTATGTTAAACCCTAAATTTGGAATGATTTCTCTATTTCCGAAAGAAAGATTGGTGATCCAATTAGGAGTGTTAAAACCCGTGACAAAAACATCAGTGACAGTGTTAGCTGCGATGTTGTTATAGTTGGCATTACCAGAAACTGTGTACTTTTTGTAAAAATTATATGTTAAACCAATAGAGCTACCGTAATTGACATATTTGTTTTTGGCATTTGTATAGACCCTATAGCGGGTTTGATTGTTACGAGTTACCATATCCAAAGCTGCCTCATCCGAACCTACTTTACCGCTTGTTGGAACAGCAACTTCTACCTGTCCTAAGAATCCTTCATAAGTATTGGTATAAGCATCCCAATCAATCACAAATTTATTATCCAGTATTACGCTTTTGTATCCGATTTCAAAGGAATTGATGTGCTCAGGTTGGGTAGCTTGCAGGTTTGAGTTTTGCAAAATACCTTTGTTCTTCAAGGCCGCAGGAGCTCTATTATATCCTTTCGCTATGTCAGCGTTTACCGCTGCATTGAATTCATCTACGGAAGTAAGCGTGTAGGAATTCTCAAGATAGCCCAAGCCAGAGTTCACGCCCGGTAAACCACCCACTCTTCTTACGTTACCATTATTTACATAGGATAAGGCTTCAAACAGGGCTGGGAATCTATAACCATTTTGGTAAGAAGCTCTAAAATTATGGTTCTTTGCAACGGTGTATACTGCTGCGACTCTTGGATTCCATTTCCCTGAAAATTCTAAATTCTTATCGTACCTTATAGAACCTACTAATTTAAGTTTGTCTTCAAAAAGTCTTTTCGTGACCTGAGTGAATCCACCTACTTTAGTATAATACACGTTTGATCCGCCTGCTTCGGTCCGTTTATCCAAGGGTTTGGAAAAATCTACAAAGTTGTTTCCGTCAGGCACCACCTCATATGTCCTAAAATCAGCTCCTACCAATAGGTCGACAAATTTTACTCGGCTTGTCAAATCATACTGAGTCTCCGCGTGGTAAATTCTGCTTTTCTGCCAAAGGGCAGCTCCACCGGTACCGGGAGCGCCGTTTACGTTGGCCGCATGATCCCAGTTGTTTATGTTAATGATCTGCTCTTTTAGCTGATTAAACTCAGGCGTTCCAGGTTGCACCCTTCCTCTGTCAGCAACTTCACGGGCTATATTGTGTGCTTCCGACAGATTAACGCCTTGGTTCAAAGAATTTTGAAGACTCGCTCTATATTTATTGCCCCACTCCGTATTAGAGCCATTGGTAAGGTCAAGGTTGTCACTTAATGGCTTAAGGTTGTAGGAATTTCCGGTGTTTTCAATAGAGGAGTACGCTCTTACATAAAAGTT
>DASVUU010000313.1:0-2568 GCA_036386935.1 Cytophagaceae bacterium
TCCTACCAAACTTCTTCCAATTAAAAGCTGCTGGCGACGCTAGCGCGACCATTTCTCAATTAATATTTAGCGGCTCATATATAGTTGGGCTGCAAGCAGCGAAAGCTTACTCAGAGTTGTCAAAGAAGAGCTCGAAGCAAACAAAAATAGAGATCGTAGAAAATGTAACAAAAGCATACTACATGGTGATGATAGGTCAGGAGAGAATGTCCTTATTCAATATCAATCTCTCAAGATTGGACACTCTTTTGAGACAAACACGTGCCCTTAATGAAAATGGCTTTGTTGAGAAAATTGATGTTGACAGGCTTGAAGTATCTTATAATAATTTATTAATAGAAAAGCAAAAAGGAGAAAACCTGCTGGAATTAGGGAGGGTATTGCTTAAATATCAAATTGGTATGCCTGTAGATAAGAGTCTAATTGTAAAAGAAAAGATTTCTGAGCTCCCTTCTAATAACATCGTTGTTGCTAACCGTCCGGACGTAAAGAATAGAATCGAATATAATTTACTTCAAACAAAAAGGGAGCTTGAAGTTTTGAATCTTAAAAATGTAAGAGCTGGCTATTTACCAACTTTGGCGGCCTTTGCTACCGGCGGGATATTTAATAGCCATAATAAGTTTGAACGTATGTTCATAACGCCCTGGTATTCATATTCTCTTGTAGGGTTAAATCTATCAGTGCCGATTTTCGACGGCTTCGGAAAATACTATAAAGGTCAACAGGCGAAATTAGAAATACAAAAGTCAGACAATGATTTAAGAAATTTAGAAAACACTATAAATCTTCAGGTGAAGCAGTCTGAAATTAGCCTTAAAAACTATCAGATCACTTTAGAATCTCAAAAACGAAATCTTGATCTGGCAACCGAAATAGCTAGGGTCACTAAAATAAAATATCAAGAAGGGATAGGTTCTAATCTTGAGGTGGTAACTGCAGAATCCTCTTTAAGGGAATCACAGGTCAACTATTTCAATGCTATGTATGATGTGTTGGTAGCTAACGTTGATTACCAGGTTTCACTTGGCACATTACCCGTCGAATAACAGACTATATAAAATCCAATAGATAACTTTAAACTATATATACAATGACAAAAGTTAATTTTTTAATAATGGCAATGTTTCTTTTTTATGCTTGCAAAAACAAAGATGGCGCAGACAAAAAGAAGGACCAATTAGAAAAGTACCGTTCAGAAGTCTCTGATCTGAACAAAAAAATACAAGCATTAGAAGCTGATCTTGCTAACAGTGGTGCAAATGCTGAAGACGAGATTAGAAATAGAAAGCATGTCGCTGTGGCTCCTATCACAAGTGGCGAGTTCAACCACTTTGTGGAAGTTCAAGGAAGAGTTGACTCTGACAAAAACATCACTATTAGCCCAATGACTGCTGGCGCTGTAACCGCTGTGTTAGCTGTCAAAGGCCAAAAGGTAAGAAAGGGACAAGTATTAGCAAGAATCGAAGCAGAAATTGTGAGAACTGGAATGGATGAAGTTAGAAATAGTCTAGCCTTCGCCAACACAGTATACGAGAAACAAAAAAGGCTTTGGGATCAAAAGATCGGAACTGAGATCCAATATTTGCAAGCAAAAAACAATAAGGAATCTCTTGAAAGAAGATTGGCTTCTATGCAGGAACAATACAATATGAGCATCATCAAATCTACAATTGATGGTGAAGTAGACGAAGTTTATATCAAGCAAGGGGAGAATGCTGCACCTGGTATGCCTGCCTTCAGGGTGGTAAATACTTCAGGATTTAAAATTAAGGCAGAGGTTCCAGAATCATTTATTGCCGTGATCAAAGAGGGGTTTCCAGTCCAAATTTATTTGCCAGATCTTAAAGATACAATCCAATCTAAGGTCACAACTGTCAGCGATGTGATAAGCAATACAAACAGAACTTTCGGAGTAGAAGTGGATTTGAAAAGAGCAAAAGAAAACAACCTAAAAGCAAACATGATTGCATACCTGAGAATCCAAGACTACAATAAACCCAAAGCTATTGCTGTGCCAATTAATACTATACAACACGGCGAAAGCGGTGACTATGTCTTTGTTGCGGAAAATAATAAAGCGAAAAAGGTACCGGTTACAATAGGGAAGTCTTACAAATCGAACGTAGAAATTACTGCCGGCTTGAAAGAAGGAGATAAGATTATTACTACTGGATATCAGGATCTAGTTGATGGCCAGAACATCTCCCTGTAAGTTCTCAGTTGGGATCTGAATTGTCTATCGGCAACTGGTATCCCCCTGAGTATCATCAATGAATGCGTTTGTTTTTATTTCTCGAAACATTGTAATTTTTAATTAAGGATTTTTTAAGTCAATATAATACACGGGTTCGATAGATACCTGTTAATGAATTAAATCTAAATTTGATACACTCATGAAAGAGTTCAAAGTAAGTAGTTGGGCAATTGACAATAGAACGAGCGTTTACGTTTTAACGGTTATTATCACTTTGGCAGGTATATTTTCATACATAAACCTTCCCAAAGAGCAATTCCCGGAGATTGTTTTTCCTCAAATGTATATTCTCACCGTATATCCTGGTACTG
>DASVUU010000314.1:0-3138 GCA_036386935.1 Cytophagaceae bacterium
TGATGGCTGCGGATGTATTTCTGTCACTTGAATACAACACCCTCTTTTATAATTGTTTTCTTCCCGGTGAGATTCTTTCTGTCTTCCAAAGGGCTTTTGCCAAAGATTATCAGGTTTGCTTTCTTACCTTTCTCTATAGAACCATAGAGATTTTCCCTATCCATAGCTTTAGCACTATTGATTGTAGCAATTTTCAAAACCTCTTGCATCGGAATTCCTAATTCATTTAACAGAATCATTTCAGATAATGCAGCTTTTCCGCCTTCTGGACAATCAGTACCTAAATTTAATTGAACACCTGAGTCATATAATATTTTCACATATGAGGCCAAAACTTCGTATCCCTTTATACACTCTTGAGTTTGAAATTCATTTCCTTTGAATGGAAGGTCTGCCATTTCTGTCATTTCTTTATAAAACCAGGTAAGGCCATACCGTTGAGCGAAGATATGCAAGGTAGGAGTAACTGAAACATTATTATTTTTTAATTTTGAAATTAGATTATAAAATCCTGGTTTTTCCCTTCCTACAAAAAGTAATTGTTCCATCACCCATTCTATGAAAGCAGGTTGAAAGGGGCTATCCTTATATCTTTTTTCAAATTTTTGACCAATAATTTGATTATCCGTATCAGAGAGGTCACATGTTATTAAAGTGTATGCATGCTCAATATTTTTTACACCGAGAGTTATTACAGAATCGACAGAAGTAATTGAATTATCACCGACATGGGCAAATACATTCATTTTTAACTGCTCAGCTTTATGAAGGGCTGATGCAAGTTCAGAATATTGCAACCTCCAGTAAAGCTTTAAGTGCCTTATACCTTGATCGTAATATTCCTGTACCTTTCTGGCCGCATCAGCAGAATCTTTAACCGCAGCATGTGCAATATTGGTTTTCCTTTTAGGGTCCAAAGTAACCAATGCACCACCTGAATTATAAATATCCACATGCTCCGGACGTGAATTCTTTTGCCATGAAACCATCATGGGAAGCCACTGTTCCGGCTGACCTGCACTTCTTATGGTTGTTACACCATAAGGAAGAAAAGTTTGAGAAATTCTTTTACGAAATAGTGGAATTGAATCTGTTTCTACGTTTAATGGTGCTTTATCAAAGTCTCCTAAAATATCTGTCGGGTGAATATGAACATCAATGAATCCTGGAGTTACAAGTTTTTCTTTAGCTTCAATTATATTCTTTGATTTATGTAATTGTCCACGAGGAACAACATCGATAATTTTTCCGTCTCTGATAAGAATATCCTTATTAGTCTCAGTCTTACCAGTTATAGAGTTAAAAATAGTAGCATTTTTAATAATTAAATCATATTGGCTTTGAGCAAAACCGTTGAAAAGAAAACAATTAAGAAAAAATGTCAAAAAAATATTTTTCATAAACCGAGGATTGTATTCTTTCTTGTCTAACACGTGCCGCTAGCATCTCAATAAACGTACCGGTACGTTTACTCGACATATAGGACCTAATCTAGGGGATTTTTTATTAAACTAAAAGTACTGGCTGACACCTTAAGAATATATCGCCCTCATCCTACCTATGACCTCTTAGTGATTGTAGGGACCCGAGATCCATTGTATAGATGGTCTGTCAGGGGACAACCACTGCGCAGACCACAAGGTAGAGGGTAAGTATTTTTAAATTTGACGTGTCGGAGACACTATGGTTCAATTTTAATTCGTAGAGCGCTGCGCAACTCTACGAATATGGGGTTATGTGCTTTTTATTGCTGTAACTTGAGTGACTAATTGTATTGTATGACCATCTGGATCATTCAATCTAGTATATTGAAGGTTGTCTTTTATCCATATAACAACAATTTCTTTATATCCTTTTAATTTCAAATTCTCCAGATACGGCTCTATTGTATCGATAAAAAAAGTAACCGCTAGATTTTTTGAAGTATCTTCAATTTTGAATACTTCATAAATTTCAAACCTGAGAGCATCATAAGTATAAGAGTAAAAAAGTTGACCACTTTCATTCCTTTCTTTATTGAACAATATTCCGAACTCCCAATAAAATTCAATAAGCTTCTCAGGGTTCATTGAATTTATGGCTATAATATTAATCTTAGGTGGTGGCGCAAACATGTGTTTTTGTTAAACTTCAGCTATCAAATTGCAAATAATACCTGAGTAAAGGTACCTGCACGTTTGTTATCATATGCATCCCCTAATCTAGAGATTTTTTGTCAAACTAAATGCATTGGTCGAACCACAAGGGTTTGGAAGGATGATAATCCTGCAATTGATATGAACTCGTTAAAAGATTATGACTGTCCGTTAGAAATGGTATAGTTGCCAGTGCGGAGGACTATTTGTATAATAGTGCTTGTGGTTATAAAGGAAAGCAAGGACTTGTGCAAGTAGAATTATCAAAATTGAAACACGCGTTGCAAACGCAATTCTCGTAAGTCCTCGTTAGCAAACGAGGACTATTAGGGACAATTTGTATAGTAGTGCTGGTGACTATTAGGGAAAGCAAGGACTTTTGCAAGTATAGATTATTAATTGAAACATGCGGTGCAAACGCTATTTTTGTTAGGAAACGAAGACTGTTGGGGTTAGCAGCAAGCTTTTTTAACTCTGTCTCTCTTAGACCGTAATTTTAGTCTATTTTTTAGCCGTCATTTTCTCAAAATATTTTCCAGTGAATTGATAAGTGATAAACCGGTCAGTAACCTTTCCATTTTCAAAAACAATAGGGATATAAATTTTCTTAGTTACTGAATCATATTTGATTAATTTCAAAGGTCGTTCAGGTCTGTCAACAACACTAAAAAAATCAAAATTGACAGTTATTTCGTTTGTAAACCCGCTCTTGGTTTTGATTAATTTCAAGGTGTCATTAAGTACGTTATTTTCAATTGTGAAAAGTTTAATTGATTGACTTGCATCCTTAGTTGAATATATACCATTAAATACTCCTAAATAATAAGTTTTGTCCGTAACTTTAAGTGAATAAATTTCAGAATAAAATGACTTATAATCTACGTCATCAGTCGCTTTGGTATCATAGGTCGCTTTAGTAAATACTTTGTTTCCCGATTTATATTGAAAAACATTTTCAAAGTCTCGCATGGTTCCCCCTAACCATGTTTCCCAACTGTAAATT
>DASVUU010000315.1:0-2854 GCA_036386935.1 Cytophagaceae bacterium
ACTTGAAAGAATACAATAAGAAGTTCGTCGAAAGGAAATTGAACCCAAACAATGGTCATAGGTTCTTACCATATATCGTCTTGGTGATTGATGAGTTGGCAGATTTAATGATGACAGCTGGTAAAGAAGTGGAGACACCAATCGCCCGGTTGGCGCAATTGGCTAGAGCCATTGGAATACATTTGGTGGTAGCTACACAAAGGCCTTCGGTAAATGTTATCACGGGTATCATAAAGGCTAACTTCCCCGCTAGGCTCTCTTTCAAGGTAACTTCTAAGGTCGATTCCAGAACGATACTTGATACAGGAGGGGCTGATCAACTAGTAGGCCAAGGAGATATGCTTTTTTCAAATGGATCGGAACTTATAAGATTGCAATGCGCTTTTGTGGATACGCCGGAAGTGGAAAGGATATGCGAATTTATTGGTTCTCAACGAGGTTATGAATCTGCCTATGCTCTTCCAGAATTTAGTGACGAGGATATGCAGGAAAGTAAAGGTGGAGATTTTAACTTTGCTTCGAGAGATGCGTTATTTGAAGAAGCGGCAAAGATAATCGTGACCCATCAGCAAGGCAGTACATCTCTATTACAAAGAAGATTGAAGCTTGGGTACAATCGTGCTGGTAGGTTAATTGATCAATTGGAAACGGTGGGAATTGTCGGTCCCTTTGAAGGGAGTAAGGCTAGAGAGGTACTTGTCAGAGATGAGAATTCTTTGGAACAATTATTGAATGAGCTAGAAAAGCAAAAGTAAATTATCAAATAGAGTATTGAGCGGTAGTAGGCTCTTAGTTAAATTTAAGAAATGAAAAAGATAGCTGGACTATTGTTGTTATTAATAAGCACTATAAACATTTTGGTTGCTCAATATGATCCCAAAGCCTTGGCCATATTAGACGCAATGAGCAAAAAGTACAAGTCTATCCCTTCCTTCAAAGCAAAGTTTGTTTACTCTTTGGAAAGCCCTGCTTCAGGTGTGAATGAAAGTTCAGAGGGAGAAATCATCGTAAAAGGTGGAAAGTTTATCTTGAAGCTTAGTGGACAAGAGATTATAAACAACGGCACTACCGTTTGGACTTATTTGAAAGAAGCCAATGAAGTGAACATCTCAGATTATACGCCGGATGACGACGATATTACTCCTACAAAGATTTATACTATGTACAAGAAAGGCTATAAGTATACTTTTCTTGAGGAAAGAATGGATGCGGGAAAGCCGGTAGAAGTTGTCGATCTAATCCCAGAGGATAAAAAGAATCAACTTTTCAAGGTACGGTTAGAAATAAATAAGAAGGATAAAACTATAAAAGGTTGGAAGGTATTTGAGAAGAATGGCAACCGGTACAACTACTCTGTAAAGAATTTTTCACCAGATTTTAAAGCAGAAGATAATATATTCACCTTTGACAAAACCAAATACAAAGGTGTAGAAGTGATTGACTTAAGGTAATCTTTTTAGATTACCTTTATTTTTACCTTATATTTTTATGACTAGGCAAGAACTTTTTCAACAGATCACCGCAAAAAACTCTTATTTGTGTATTGGTCTAGATACTGATATAAAAAAGATTCCTTCACATCTTTTAAAAGAGAAAGATCCTGTCTTTGAATTTAACAGACAAATAATTGATGCTACCCATAAGTATTGTGTAGCTTATAAGCCGAACCTTGCATTCTACGAATCGCAAGGAGTAAAAGGGTGGGAGAGCTTGCTAAGGACTATAGAATATATTCCAAAGGAAATATTTACCATTGCTGATGCAAAACGTGGGGATATTGGAAACACTTCGTCGTTATATGCCCGTGCGTTTTTTGATAAACAATCTTCCGGGTTTGACTTTGATTCCATTACCATAGCGCCCTATATGGGAGAAGATTCCGTGAAGCCATTTTTAGAATTTGAGGGTAAATGGGCCATTTTATTGGCTTTGACGTCTAACGTTGGCAGTAGAGATTTCCAAATGCAGACCTGCGACGGTACCGAACTTTACATGCAAGTCTTACAAACAAGTAAGTTGTGGGGAAATTCCTCAAATATGATGTACGTGGTAGGGGCTACCCACCCTGACTTATTTGAAAAAGTAAGAAGTGTGGTTCCAGACCATTTTTTGTTAGTGCCAGGAGTTGGAGCGCAAGGGGGAGATTTGCATGGCTTATCTAAGGTAGGAATGAATAAAGAATGTGGCTTGCTCGTGAACGCCTCCCGAAGCATAATCTACGCCTCCACCGATGCAAACTTCTCAAAGGATGCCGCAAAAGAGGCCCTGGCAATACAGCAGGAAATGAAAATTTATTTGGATAAATATCTGTAGGCGATATGGATGCTATGAGGTAATTTATATCTTTAGCTTCAAACAACCATATTTTTAAAATGAAGGAAGATTTTTTACATTTCCTTTGGGAGCTTCAATACTTTAACAAAAATTCTTTAACTACATCAAGTGGTGAAGAAATTAATGTCCTTCACCCCGGTCATAGGAATAAAAACTCTGGTCCTGATTTCAGCCAAGCAAAACTTATTATAAACGGTATAGAATGGCATGGTCATGTTGAGATACATATTAATTCGTCGGATTGGTATCAGCACCATCACGATCAGGACGCGGCTTATGAAAATGTAATCCTTCATGTGGTTTGGTCCCACGATAAAGAAGTTTACCGAATGGATGGTTCTTTGCTTCCAACGCTCACGCTATCTGATAAGACGGACATCCTTTTGACAGAAAAATATTTGAATTTCGTCAACAGCAAGTGGGAGATTCCTTGTAAAAATCAGCTTCCTTCTGTATCGGACATACAAAAAATCTCCATGATTGAGAGGGCGCTTATGAATAGGTTGGAGAACAAATCAAA
>DASVUU010000316.1:0-9035 GCA_036386935.1 Cytophagaceae bacterium
GAGCGCAAAGCCACCTGTGAGTTATGGCTGGGATTGGCATCCTCGATTGATTACGAGGGGTATCTGGGATGAAACGTACTTAGACATTCGAAACAATACCGCAATCTCTTTAGCGTGGGTAGATTATACCCTAAATAAAAACTTGGATGCTGCTACTGCTTCTTTAAAACTGGAAGGAGTTAATTTAAAGGATTCCAAAATTAAATGGACACTCAGGGATCCATCTGGAGCCGTAGTTGGCACAAAAGAAGAAATTCTCACCAATGGAGGCTCAGCTTCTAAAATGCAATTGAGCAATATAAAATTGTGGTGGCCTAACGGTTACGGCAAGCCCGAATTATACACAAGCACTGTAGAGCTCTTTAATAAAGAGAATCAATTATTGCAGAAAGAAGAAAGGAAAGTTGGCTTCAGGCAAATTAAAATGGTGATGGGCGAAGGTACTTGGATAGAGCCAGTCCTTTTTCCAAAGTCTAGAAGCACAGCTCCAGCAACTTTTGAGGTAAATGGTAAAGTAATATTTGCAAAGGGTTCTAACTGGGTGCAACCCGAGCTATTTCCTGGCCAAATTACTAAGGAGACTTACGTACCATATATAAAGCTGGCGAAAGACGCGCACTTCAATATGCTTAGAGCTTGGGGTGGTGGGTTTGTAAATAAGGAATCGTTTTTCGACCTGTGCGATGAGAATGGATTGCTCGTATGGCAAGAGTTTCCTCTCACCGGCATGATCTATCCAGATGACTCCACTTACCTGGCTGTTTTAAAACAAGAGTCAACAAGTATTATAAAACGAGTACGTCCTCACGCTTGTCTGGCATTATGGTGTGGAGGTAATGAGTTGTTTAATGAATGGAGCGGCATGACTGAGCAAAGCTGGCCGTTAAGATTATTAGGTGCGCAGTGCTATGAAATGGATCCGAAAACACCATTTATTTATACTTCTCCGCTATTTGGAATGGGACACGGAAACTACGTTCTATATGATCCAAAAAATGGAGGTGAAGTATTTCAGTGGATGCCAAAATCAAAGAATACTGCCTACCCTGAGTTTGGTGTTCCGGGAACTGCAAACCTGGATGTTTTGAAGTCATTCATCCCTGCAAACGAATTGTTCCCTCCAAAATTAGGAACTACCTGGGAAACCCACCACGCATTCATGGTTTGGGGTCAACACCGTTGGTTAGAGCTTCCGTTTTTGGAAGAGTATTTTGGAAAGATAACAAACATAGAAGACCTAGTTTCATACAGTCAATTGACGCAATGTGAAGGGTATAAGTGCATCTTCGAAGAATCTAGAAGGCAAAAGCCCTATTGCGGTATGGCTTTGAATTGGTGCTTTCAGGAGCCATGGCCATGTGCAGCAAACAATAGCTTAATCAATTGGCCCGCTAAACCTAAGCCTGCATACTACCATGTAGCAAAAGCATGCAGACCAGTTTTGACTAGCGCACGCTTTCCAAAGTTTCGTTGGGACCAAGGAGAAACCTTTACTTGCGAGTTATTCATGATGAATGATACTTATGAAAAGCTTTCACCAATGCCAGTACATGTAAAACTTGTATATGATGATAACCAAGAGATATCTATGTTGAAATGGGATTTCCCAGGTTCACCAGAAAACGAGAACTATTCAGGGCCAACGGCAAGGGTACCACTTCCTAAAATGAAAAAGAACCTGTTTAAAGTAGTTATAGAGGTTCCTGGAAAGCCGGAGTATACGTCTGAATATACCTTTATCTACAGAGGCAAAGATGTAGGCAGCGCTAAAGTAAAACAAGGCTATTTGAATGGGGTGACAGACTGATAGTCACTCATACAACAATTGGTAAAAGACAAACCTTATCTAAATTGGGTTTGTCTTTTATTTTTATTCCATTTATCATTCCTTTATTTCCCCTACCACTCGCGTTAACATGCAAAAAAAGCATAGCATCATATTCTATAGTTTAACAGTGGTAGCCGTTGCGGCCCTGTTCATCGTCGGTCCTGTTCATCAGGACTGTGCTTATCATAACTTTGCAGATAGTCGCACTGTACTCGGTATACCCAATTTTTTTAATGTGATTTCAAACCTTCCATTTGTTTTGATCGGATTTTGGGGACTTTATAAGCTTTATGGTTCATCAAGTAATTTATTTCTTAAAATCGCTTATTTCATATTTTGCTTAGGGATAATTTTTACAGGCGTCGGATCGGCTTATTACCATTGGGCACCTTCAAGTGAAAGCCTTGTATGGGATCGGCTGCCAATGACGATTGCCTTCATGTCTTTTTTTTCAATAATGATCTCGCCTTATTTCGGGAAGAAAAGAGAATATTTGGTGCTGATCGTATTGTTGGTATCAGGTTTCCTATCCGTCTTTTATTGGTACTTAGGAGATAGTGGGGGAGAAGGAGACTTGAGGCCATACATTTTTGTCCAATATTATCCTCTTGTGATTGTAATTATCAGCTTGCTGATGCTACCCTCATCTTTGTTTCCTAAGAGGCTTTTAGCTATAGCTTTCTTCTTTTATATGCTTGCAAAGGTTTTTGAAATCACCGACTATCAACTTTATGATCTAAGCAATTACATTAGTGGTCATACACTGAAGCACCTCGCTGCAGGGGTGGCTTCTTTGGCAATTGTTGCTACTTATGATAAAGTCAAACCTAGTTCAGGGTTTGACTAAAAGAAAGCGATTTTTTTTCAAACCAAACCTAAGCTAGGCAGCTTTTACCTGGTATGATTATTAAATTAGTTTCCAGGAAAGCCACAAAGCTTTTTATACTTCCCAGTACATTATTTATATGGAGCTCGTGTTCTAAAATACAAGAGCTTGGGTTGGGCATTCAGAAAAGTCCGCATGAGCAGTACATGAAGTCTTTAGAAGATGCCAACCTGCTCCAAACCTCACTTGGGAAATCTTGGATAAATGCCTCTCAGCAGGTATTCAAAAACACCGTTAATACTCAGCCCCCCTACAAAGAATTTGGCTATTTCCCTGCTCATGAACCCGCAGCAGCCGGTTTCAATATCCGACTTAAAGAAGGGCAAAAGCTCTTCGTAAAAGTTGTTATCCGGTCAAAGGACAGCTGCAACTTGTTTATAGACCTGTTTAAAAAGGATGACGGTCCACCAAAACATGTTAAGTATGCAAAGGACTCATTGAGCTTAGATTATGAGGTTGAAGAAGCAGGAGTATATATATTGCGGCTCCAGCCAGAACTTCTCCAATCTCTAAATTATACCCTTACCCTCCAGTCTGAACCGATATTAGCCTTTCCAGTTGCGGGCAAAGACAGCAAGGCAATCGGGAGTGTGTGGGGCGACCCAAGGGGAGGAGGAAAAAGGAGGCATGAGGGAGTCGATATTTTTTCTAAAAAAGGGACGCCAGTTGTGGCCACTGCTGATGGCTTTATTTCACGTGTAGGCCACAATAAACTGGGAGGTAAAATTATAATGTTACGCGACCAGGATAGAGACTATTCGTTTTATTACGCACACCTCGATAGCCAACTCGTAAACGATGGACAAAGGGTAAGAAAATATGATACTCTTGGGACAGTTGGCAACACTGGAAATGCTAAAAATACCCCGCCTCATTTACATTTCGGAATATATAAGTATGGCGCAATCGATCCGTTTCCCTTCGTGTATAAAAGTCCAAAAAAAGAGTTTAAGATTGCTAACGTTGATTTTGTTGGTGATACAATGAGAACCTCTAAAAATCTTGCAAAATCTAGAGGTAATTTGAAAGATGTTTTAAACCGTCAGTCGCCGGTAACAGTAATTGCTGTCAATGAAAAGGAAATTAGAGTAAAGGCGCATGATAATACAATGAAGACTCTACGGCAGGGCGATCTGGAAATACTAAGGCCACTTTATTCTCTAAATATAACAAAGAAAATTGCTCTTTATTCGGAGGCAGATAGTGCTGCCGCTATTCAAGACAGCCTTGAAAACCTGCAGGTAAAGGTGCAGGCAATACAGGGGCGATATAGTTATATATCTAACGGTACAACAAAAGGCTGGATTTTGAGTAACAGGTAATATTGTAGCTAATGTGTGAGATATGGTCCAAATACTGCGACCCCAACAACCACAGCAAAGATCGCTGCAATCAATACCGCTCCTGCTGCCATGTCCTTAACGGCGCCAGCCATAGGATGGAATGCAGGAGACGCTAGATCAACCAGCTTTTCTAACGCAGAATTCAAGGTCTCCATGATCCATACAAGCGCCATTGCAAGGCTGACCCAAAGCCATTCATCTATTGTTATTTCAAAATATATCCCGCCAGCAATTGCAGAGAGAGTAGCCATAAGGTGAATCTTAGCATTATTCTCATTTTTAAATACCAGCCATATCCCTCTAAAGGCATATTTGAAGCTTTTGATAGATTTTAATATCACAAATATTTACGATGGTAATAAACCCTATCCAACCGTTGAATTCATGATTCTAACTGCGACTAGAGGTTCTCTTTTAATTAAATATTATTTTTAATTACGTGGCCAAGTGCCTTTTTAACCGCCGGTGCAACCACAGTTCCTAGCAACTCTATTGCCCGCATCACTTTAGCATGCGGCAAAGTGCCGACGCTGATATGGAGAAGGAATCTAGTATTGCCAAACAACTCGTATTCAAAAAGTATTTTATCGATCACTTGCTGAGCAGAGCCAACTAGCAAGGAGCCTTTCGGCCCACGCATATATTCATAATGCTCTCTATCCATGGTCGACCAACCGCGCTCCCTTCCAAGCTTGCTCATTACATAGGCATATGGCCCATAAAATTCATCGGCTGCTTGTTGAGAATCCTCGGCAATGTAGCCATGTGAGTTAATTGCTAACTGAAGCTTTGATAGGTCGTGACCGGACTTAGTATATGTCTTTTTATAAAGATCTGTAAATGGAACAAACCGCTCAGGCATCCCTCCAATAATTGCCAAGGCCATTGGCAATCCCAAGCTAGCTGCTCTAACGACCGACTCCGGTGTTCCACCTATTGCTACCCAGAGAGGTATCTCTTTTTGGAATGGCCGTGGGTAAACGCCAAGATTATTTATCGGCGCCCTATGCTTTCCTTTCCAAGTGACTTTTTCATTTTTATTTAACTTCAGAAGCAAATCCAACTTTTCAGCAAAAAGCGCATCGTAGTCCTTGAGGTCATTGCCAAATAATGGAAACGATTCTGTAAAAGAACCCCTGCCGGCAATTATCTCTGCCCTGCCCTTAGAAAGTAAATCAACATGTGCAAAGTCTTGGAAGACCCGCACCGGGTCGTCGGAGCTTAGGACTGTAACAGCACTAGAAAGTTTTATATTCTTAGTTTTCATCGCCGCTGCGGCAAGCACTACAGCAGGAGAGGATACGATGAAATCGGGTCTGTGATGTTCCCCTATTGCGAAAACGTCTAGGCCTAATTGATCAGACAATTCAATTTCTTCCATTAGATTTGCCATCCTCTCATATGAGCTGAGCAGGGCGCCGGTAGAAGGATTGGGAGTATTTTCGACGAAGGTTGTTATTCCGATTTCCATCAAATTTATTAGGCTTTTTAGTTGACTATAAAATATTCCCTAGTTCAGCTAGATACTAATAATTAAATTCTATCGAAAATTGTTAACATCATCATAAGGAACAAAAATTAACCCCATAGAACTATTATTAGGATTATTTTATAGCAATCTTTACACATTGAATATCACGATTTAACCATAATTTATTTTACTTACTATGAAAAATTTTTTCGTTGCCTGCCTACTTGCGGCAGTTTTGTTTAATTGTAATAAAAAGAAGGATGAACCATCTCCCTCAACAGGTGCTCCAACAACTAATAGTTCAGAATGTGGCACCTTAACCGTTAAAAAGGGTCTGGTATCTCATACAGTAACGAGCTTCAATAATTCCCTATTATTTGATAGGAGTCAAGAGGGCCGCAGGCTAGACATCAGAGGGACCGTTGATGGGGGTACGTTTGTCATTACTGTTTCAAATTACGATTTTCAGAACCCTCCTGAAAATGGCATTAAACTTAAAACTTATTTTGAAGACTATACTCAAAGCGAATGCAAGGATGACGGGGAGATCAGTTATTGCGATGGTATGCTTGGTACTTTTTTGAAGGATAATAAGACTTATATGACTTTTGCTGACGAAGGCGATGGTTTCGTAGTAATATCAAGCATGGACACAAATAATAAAAAGGTGTCAGGTTCTTTTAAGTTTACGGCGATGACAATAGACCGCACAGACACAATTCCTTTCTCTGGAACCTTTTCTAATTTATGCTATAGTCTCAAGTAAATAAGCAGCCCTAAATTTACAAAAAGCACTTTGCCTTAAGTCATTATTTGTATCTGACAAATATCCTTTAATTTTTAGAGGATATTTTTTTTGGAGAAGTCCTAAATTACATTTTTACATATTTCTCTTTAGATACCAATCCTTTAACAGTGTTCCAGTTCATTCGGGCACGCCAAGCTTGCTCGATTAAGGGGCGATAAGCAGGAGAGACAGAGAAATAGCCAACTTAGTTTGAGACCGAAAAAATAGTGTCTTTTGAGGGAAATGCACCAGATCACAAACAAAAAAGCCGCTTAAAATATTTAAGCGGCTTTTGTAGCCCGTAGGGGAATCGAACCCCTGTTACCAGGATGAAAACCTGACGTCCTAACCCCTAGACGAACGGGCCATTTTTCAATCGCGGCACAAAAATAGGCCGAGTATTTTAATTTACAAACAATATGACCAAAAATTATTAAAATGTTTTTCTCAAACCTTTCTTGTTGATTTTAGCAAGAACAAATCGTATGTTTGCGACTTACATTTTTCTAATCCATAAATTTAAAAATATGTCTAAAATTAAAATTGGTATAAACGGATTCGGACGAATAGGGAGACTTGTTTTTCGTGCTGCAAGTGCCAAGTCAAATATCGAAATCGTAGGCATCAACGACCTGATTGATGTTGATTATATGGCCTACATGCTAAAGTATGATTCCACTCATGGTATTTTTAAAGGAGATGTATCTGTAAAGGATGGTAAACTTGTAGTCAATGGAAATGCAATAAGAGTAACGGCCGAAAAAGACCCAGCAAACCTAAAATGGGGTGAAATTGGAGCTGAATATGTGGTTGAATCAACTGGCCTTTTCCTTACAAAAGAAACTGCACAAAAACATATAGATGCTGGCGCTAAGAGAGTTGTTTTATCTGCTCCTTCAAAAGACGATACGCCTATGTTCGTAATGGGCGTAAACAATAAAACATATACAAAAGATGTCACCATTGTGTCGAATGCATCTTGTACAACCAATTGCCTTGCGCCAATCGCTAAAGTTCTGAACGATAAATTTGGCATCATCGAAGGCCTTATGACTACTGTGCATGCTACTACAGCTACTCAAAAAACCGTAGATGGTCCGTCTGCTAAGGATTGGAGAGGTGGTAGAGGTGCTGCTCAGAATATTATTCCTTCCTCAACAGGAGCTGCAAAAGCAGTAGGTAAGGTGATACCAGAATTGAATGGTAAATTAACTGGTATGTCTTTCAGAGTTCCAACTCCAGACGTTTCAGTTGTAGACCTTACTTGCAGATTGAAAAACCCTGCTTCTTATGATGCTATTAAGCAAGCTATGAAAGAAGCATCAGAAGGCGAATTGAAAGGGATCTTAGGATACACTGAAGATCAAGTAGTATCTACTGATTTTGTGGGAGATGCAAGAACATCTATTTTTGATGCCGACGCTGGAATTTCATTAAATGATAATTTTGTGAAGATAGTCGCTTGGTATGACAATGAGTGGGGCTATTCAAACAAAGTAGTCGAGCTTATCGAATACATGGAAACAGTTAAATAAATAATATTATAGATAATTTTAAAGCCCGGTAAATACTGGGCTTTTTTTTGGCTAATTCAACGTAACTAATACTTCTGGCACCAGCTTTTGAGTTAATATATTAGCGAAATTTAATTGCCAGCATTTATAATAGATTCGCTTAATTTTAACTTAATTTACTTTTTATTTAAAGATATCACAGCATCAGGTTTTTATGAATGTAAGTGAGCAAAAAAAAATTCAACATCTTTACTTCCGAGCAGGGTTTGGGATCAGTCTTGAGAAACTTGGTCAAGAATTATCTAAAGACCTCAATACCCATGTAAATAATTTATTCAAAACCTCCAAGACAATATCCCAGCTCAATGTAATCAACGAATTAGATTTCGTGTTCCCGGGGAATAGACAACTTCAGAAAGAAGAAAAACAAGCTGTCATAAAAGATTCAGAAGAGAAAATGCGCTCCCTCAATCTGCAATGGATGGATAAAATTATATTAGAAGAAGGTCAGCTACGTGAGAAAATGACCCTCTTTTGGCACGACCACTTCGCTACCCAAAACAGAATCCCCTATTTCGCGCAGACTCAAAATAACATATTTAGAAAACACGCATTGGGAAGCTTCCGAGCCATGCTTTTTGATTTATTCAAAGACCCCTCAATGGTGCAGTTTCTGAATAATAAGCAGATCCGTAAAAAGCATCCAAACGAAATATTTGCAAGAGACCTATTGGAGCACTACACGATGGGCCCAGAGAATCTCAAGCTTCAAGATATCAAGCCCGTAGCGCGGTCATTTACTGGGTGGATGCTCGACGACAAAGGTAGATCCGTCTTTATAGACAAGGATAAAGACAAAGAGGAAAAAATCTTGTTCAATGTCAAAGGGAATTTCAAAGTCGATGAGATTCTAATCATCCTCCTAAAAAAGCCAGAAGTAGCAAATTTTATCACCACGAAGATTTATAAGTATTTCGTAAATGATGTTGAGAATAAAGAGATCATTCAAGGGCTTGCTGAAAATTTCTATAAGTCTGACTATGATATTGGGAAATTATTGAGAGAAATATTTACCTCCACCTGGTTTTACAACAAAGAAAATATTGGTGCTAAAATAAAAACTCCAATAGAGCTAATTGCTAGTCTGAATAGGTCATTTCCGATAACTCTTACAGACAAAAAGCCGTTCATCTATCTGCAGAAACT
>DASVUU010000317.1:0-2487 GCA_036386935.1 Cytophagaceae bacterium
GCCTTGATCTCCTCTACCTGTTGGTTTAAATATTCCTTTTGATTGATAGCAAATTTGATACTTCCACCCAACTCCGAAGCAAGCGCCCTTTGCTTGTTCTTGAGGTTTTTGATGACAGCAAAATTATCTTTGATCAGCTCACCACGCTGTGCATTTTCCTTCTTGAAAAAGGCCTCAATGTCTTGGTACTTCTCGGTAAATTGACGTAGCTGACGCTCCACTGTCTTCAGCTCTATGTTCGTATGCTTAGAGCTGATGGAGTTTGCAATACATCCTTTCACAAACTCAGCCTTTATCGCCGATTCCGAACTCAAAAATATAGAGGTAATCGCCAGCGGAATGTTGTGATAATTGCTGTTCCCCTTCATCAAGGCAAACTTCTTGTAGCGCTTGTCAGGATCTGCGCCGTACAAAATGTTCCTATACCGTTCAAATGTCTCTATCTGGTCACTGTAGTCCACCTTAGCTTCATTGAACTTGGCCAACGTTTCTTTCGGCATCAAGGCCACATTATTCACGATGTAGTGGTCTCTGTCAAACGGACTCTCAACAAATCGGTAAAATATCTTGTTGTTCCTATACAACATCACATGAAACAAACCATCTTCCGTGGCAATCTCATAGATAATATAAGAGTTAGGATACTGAAAGTAGTAGTCTTCAAATGACTTTTGCGAAGTAGAAATCCCCAAACCACGCGTGTTCGCACTATAAAAGAACAGAATGGCCCGCTGCAAAGTTGTCTTGCCCATGTTGTTGGTACCAACAAAACAGGTATTCCCCGCGATCTCCACACTCGAGTAGTCGGTATTCGCAATATTGATAAAAATGATCCTATTTAGTATTCGTCTGTTCTCCATCTTCATCAATAGTTATTAGCGAAATTATCTGTTCCAGGTAGTGAATGGCGTCCATCACTTTGAACGTATCCTCATCTTCCTGTTCAAAAAAACCACCCGTAGCCAAATGCATGGCTATTTCATTTGTCTTATCCGTCATCTTTTCCTTTCGGGACAAGGCATATATCTTTTGCTTCAGCCTCTCGTTGGAGTAACACTCCTCCGCAATCTGCGTAATTCGATATCTCGTGCCGACCGTAGGCTTTACATCCATGCAAGAGAAAAAGTCCATTATGTCTATGAAGTGGGCAAACTGCTCCAGCTTCTTCTCAATGTTAAGATTCGTTTCCTCCTCCTGTGCAAAATAGAAGTAGTTGTATCCCTTTTCCAGAAAGTAGCCAATGTGGCTGAAATACTCCTTCAGCAACCAATAGTTGTCGTCATGACTCACGTGGTCATAGAGCCTTGCCATGCTTCCATTGGAGCTGATGAAGCCTCCCTTGCTAAGGATATTGAATACTTCCTTTATTTTTAACTTATTTAATTCTTGCATCGTGTTTGCCGTATTGGGCTTATACCTTTGGTTTTATCAAAGCATAGCCCACTTTTAATTTTTTCTCACGGTCATTTAAAAATTCCATGAATTTGAACTGATCAGAAATCTTCAATTGCGCGTCGTAGTCAATAGATATACCCACATACAAAGAGATTCTCTTCTCAAAGCTCAGGTCACCAATTTTGTCGGGAAACTTATACTCCATCAAAAATTTAAACAAGTCGGTATCAGACTGCAGAAACTTTTCCACCAAACCTTGTATGTTAATGCTTGAAGAATCCTCCTTCACACTTTGGTAAAAATCATCGGCCAACCGCCCTGCAGGCTTCCTATCAGAGTTTCGGAGAATGTGCAATTTCTTGGCTACCTTCTGTGTCAGCGTATAGCCATGGTCAGTATGCAAAAAGTCTAAAGACAGCCGCGTCTTCAGAGGACTTTTCTTTACAAACATCAGCGCATCGGTGTTCTGTACCACCTCAATGAAATTGGTCTTGTATTTCAGCTCCTCATAGTCTTTCAGTTCTTTCAGCCTCTGAATCTTCCTGTAGATTTCCGCCTGGTATTGTATTTTGTTGATGTATTCAATGATCTGCGCCTGTATCTCATTGAGGTAGTCCCTATTGCCCACCAGCGTGTACCTAAGATCGAGAACTATGGAGCTCAATTCAGCATCCACCACAGTATTAAAAAATCCTTGATTCTCAGAAACATGTTGCTCCGTTTCCTTGATCAATCCAATAATGTCGTCCCGCTTCGTTTTGTATTTTTCCAGCTCCTGCAGCTTTATGACGTAGTTGCTCTGGTTTTTATAGGTGTCATCTATGTTCTTATGAAGTTTGATCACCTCGCGAGAAGTCGTAGAATTAATCTTCTTCAGCGACCTTTTTATGTTTCTCAGGAACTTTTGGTTATTGTCTATCCGGTAGTATTTCAGATTTTCCACCAGAGACTCAATGTTGTCGTTGATAAAACTGGTAGTCACCTCCCCGATCTCAAGGAATTCCTCTATAAAAGTGACAATTCGTTCATCAAGGCTTATAATGTTGTTGTTTTCATGGAGGATCTCGTAGGCGACGAGCTTTTCGAGCTTCT
>DASVUU010000318.1:0-4672 GCA_036386935.1 Cytophagaceae bacterium
TATGAATTACTAAAAGAATATTGTTTAAGCCCCCAGCCTCTGTGGTATTGGAAAACCTGCATTTAAAGGTAAATGAAACAGTACCTGAGTTTATGATTACAGATTTATCAGAATCTTCAAAACTAGCTGTATATGTGCTCGGGGTAATTTTCGATTGATCTTTTCGGTAGAAGGTAGGATCGATAAAAATCTTTTTTAAGCAATCTCTATTTTTTTCGTCATACGAAAAAGTAATTTTATACACAGCCGAATCAGAAGTTCCACCACAACCTGGATCACTTATCGTCTCGTATTTGGCGTTCACAATTTTCATGTTTTTGCATCCTTCCTGAGTCAACTGTATGTCAAGTTCCTTCTTCTGACAACTTGTTGCAAGAAATCCCAATAATAGCAATGCAATACTAGTATATATGAGCTTGTTGATCATGTTAGTGTTTAACCGTTATTTCAATGGTTCCACTAGACTCAAGCGTGGATTCCAGTATGACTTCATGAGCCTTTATGCCATCATCAATAATTATAGAGGCAGTGTTAGGAGGGAGCGTACCAAGGTTCAAAGCATGCAGCACAAAATAATTAGGCCCGTCATTTAGGTTAACTTCTAAGATGTTTTGCTTCTTTTGAAGTGAATAATTCTCGATGATCCACTTACCATTTAAATTAAGCGAAATTCTATCCCCATCGACTTTTTGATGATCCCAGACTTTGATCACAACCTTGTTAGACCTCACTTCAATTTTATGGGTTACTGTGATATTCCTTCCTTCAACTTGTTTCGGAGTATTGTTGCTAGGAAGTGTAATAGGCTTAGGAATTTCCTGTGTATGTCTTGGAGACCTGCTCCTTTTGTCTTTGTGAAAAAGCAACCCGCTGTATTTGATAGTAAAACCTATATAAGTACCTAAGCTTGTAAACTTATCGTGAGATAATACTTCGCCCGATTGGTTACTAACCTTATATATCGCTTCCATCATGTTTCCCTGGCCTAAATTAAAGTTTAACCCGTAACTTATCATCGCCTTGTCGCTAAACTGATTTTGAAGGCCAATTTCAGTATGGATATAGTTGTTCTTTGGCTGATAAACAGAAGTCATCTTTATTGTTTGATTGTCTTTAATGAATGAATTATTTTCATTGATAAAGATGGTTGAATCAGTGATGGTTTTAGCGCCAATCATGTTCCAGGTATATCCCAGCTCGCCATAGACTGCGAATAATTTGTTTAGTTTTTGAAAATAGGAGAGGTTCAAAAAGAGGTTATAAAACCTGTTTTTGTTTTTTATTTTCACAGCAAACTTTTCTGTATCTGTAGCAAATTTTTTGTCTTTCAATCCATAGTTCTGAAAGTTCTGTCCTGCTCCAAGCTCAATTCCTATTCTATTGAAGGCCCGGTATTGGACCGACACTGCGAGATCTGAGTGATACCCGATGCCCCGTGATGCTAGTATCGTTTTGTTTGCTTCATATTTATTCATGCATATTCCTAGGCCCAACTCGGTATTAAGAAATAGATCACTTTGGGCTTGGGAAGCTTGGTGATTGCCCGCGAACAAAAGTAAAATTGTAATGAATCGAACAGTAAATGTCATTGAATGAGCTGAAGGAGATCGAGTGTTTAGATGATCCCTTATGTTTATTTATAATTGGTGTTGGTAGAGAAGCTAAAAATAAGAATAATTGCACTTAGCAGGTCAAAATTATTCCTCCATTAGTTCTAGTCTATTAAGCGGCTTTTTTAAATACTTAATTATGGACTTGTATTTTGCCGCGTTTGTGATATCTATTGGGTCGTCTGAGGACGAGATAATATATACTTTTGTGTAATTGGAAATTTTAGGAGGGAGCTTTTGGAACTCATCCATAAACTCAAAACCATTCATTTCGGGCATGTTAATGTCCAATAATATTAGTTCCGGGATGTTTATAGTATCAATACCTTTGGTTAGGTAGGCGAGCGCGTCTATAGAGGACTTAAATACTTGGATGCTTTCAGAAAATTTGACAGTCTGCAATATCATTTTATTGAGCATATTATCCATCTCGCTGTCATCAACCAGCATTACCGACGAATATTTTGGCTTTAAAGTCATATTTTATTGAGACTACCTGTCTTAACGTATAGAATGATATTCAGTTTACAAAAAGAATGCTAAGTATACCTAACGCGAAAGTAAAAAATACTTTTAATAAAAGACAGAAAACTAAAGCCTTATATAGACTTTAGTTTTGAAGAAAATATTCCTGCTCCGAATTGTGAAAGCCAGGAAAGGGGGACTGTACCAGGTCTTTACCATAATTTTCTTCTCGTTCTATTGAGCCATCAAAATTATGAATAACGACTTTGCTTATTCTTTCTCTCTTTGCTAGATCGATTGTACGAACAACTAAGTCACGTTTTACAGGGTTTCTTAATATGGTTTTGCCTGCCTCTAGTTCTTTTGCTTCCCAAACACATCCGGCTGGGATTATATGAAATTCTTTCATGGGGTATATAGCTGTGAAAATTAATGTATATAACTGATTTAAAGTATTTAGGTTTTAGATTATAAAATTATTTAAGACTAATGAACATAGTCTGATTGAAAAAGTTCTTTAAAAGAACATTACAAAGTCATTTTATAACTGATCGATTGCTAAATGCTTATGAAAAAATTAACTCTTTCCCTTGTAATACTTATCGCGATTTCTCACTTCTCCTGCGATACAAACAAAACTGATGTTACCAATTCGGAAAATAATATGGGGCAGGAGTCCACTCGAAATCCAAATACGAATTATAACGACAAGGAAGATTCTGATACATCTATAAACATGACCTCTGGTGGTGGAACTGGAACTGGTGAATACAAAGCTGATTCTCTAGTAAATGAGGGTAAGGGTGGAGGGCAGAGGGCAGAGTAGATCTTTACTACTCGTTTGCAATTCCAAAAGGAATATGTACAAAAGGTATTCCTTTTATAGTCGTATCCAAGTGTAGCTTTTGATCATCGAAATAGATGTGGGGCTTCATTATTTTCAGCACCCTCGATTTCTCGATTCCGCCAAGGAAAAATGTAGTATCAACAGTGATTCCCCAGTCTTTTAGTGTCGTTACAAACCTTTCATGGGACGGGGCATTTCTAGCAGTCACAATGGCTGTACTTATTACTTTTTTATAGTTTTTATCAACCTCTAACCGTCTATTTTCTATAGATTGGATACGCCCAATCTTATCTATAAAGTTTTTCAAGGGGCCACCTTTGTGGGGTAATTCCGATTTTTTTGTTTCGTTGTCGTGAAACTTTTGTAAATCTCCTTTTTTGAAGACGGTCTCTGCTTCATCGTCTATGATTACCCCGTCAAAATCAAAAGCGATTCGAAGCTCATCGTCATTAGGATCGTCCTCGATTTCAACATCCAAAACTTGACCTGCAGGCAGCCCTTCTTTTATGGCCTTGTTTACATCTTCCAAATTAGCACTAAGAAATAATGCGGTGTCAAACGAGGGAATGTATTTGTAAGGAGATTCACCTGAGAAAAATCCCGCTCTTGAAATATCGAGGTTGTGGGCTTTGATGGATCGGAATACCCTAAGACCTGTTTCTGGAGAGTTACGTGAAAGTAAAATTACTTCAATGGGTTGCTCTTCAAACGAATTGTTCAAGTTAAGGAGGCGTTTTACAAAAGGGAAAGCTACACCTGGCTTAAGGGTGTTGTCAATATTTTTTTCCTGATAATCTCTGTAGGCAATCGGTCCTTCGTCTAAAAAGATCTTATGAGAATCTCTCAAGTCAAACAAGGCGCTTGAAGCGACTGCAATTACAAGTTTATCATCGAGATTGAAAGGCATCTGTTTTTATTTCAAAGGTATCTCAAAACTGTTTGAAAATAATTTGAATCACTTTATTTCTTTCACCTTCTACTCGAAAATTCTACTCCGAATATTTTGACTACTGTCTTAGTTCGAAATTTTAACCAAAAAGCTATCGCCAATTATACGTCTGTTTAGTCGTAGTAATATGGGCAAGGTGATGTTTGCAATGCCAAGAGTAATTTGCGATCACTTGTGCCAGGGTAGATTCCTTGTTATGCTCAGGATGGATATAGGTCCTTGCTAATTCCCTTTCGGTAAAGGACTCCAGTAAGACTGACCATCGTTTATGTAGTCCGTTTAAAATCTCTAGAGAGCTGTTGATAGGCATCTCTTTAGTATCGGGTAGCTCGGCCCAAAGTGCCTCTTCGTATGGTTTGATCGTAGGTTTGTTTTCAGTCAGAGCCAATTTAAACCTGATAAAACTATTCATGTGGCTGTCTGCGCAATGATGTACCACCTGCCTAAGAGTCCAGCCGTCCGGCCTGTAGCGAGTGTCAAGTTGTTCATCAGTTAGGTTTGCTACTTCCTTTTTGAGATCTTCGGGAAAGCCCTTGATATCGTTGATGTATCGTTCTAACTGTTCGCCGCTTACAGAGGTCGGTGGGACAAATCTGCCTATTGGATATTTGAGTGTTTCGAGGTCTAATGTTTCCATTTTTGTGACAGTTTAATTGATGAATTAATGAGTCTCTCTTCAGAACTAGTAATAAGTAAAATGAAGCAGATTTTACACGTTGCTTTTAGATCAATTGCAATTGCATTAAAAATGTATTAAAAAAATAAGTATACAAAAAATATTGCTAGTGTATATCAGTTTAA
>DASVUU010000319.1:0-2556 GCA_036386935.1 Cytophagaceae bacterium
CTGGTAAGGCGTCTTTCGCGAACAATTGTCTGCTTGCCCGTAGATTGGTAGAACAAGGGGTGCGCTTCGTGCAGCTCTTTCATTGGGGCTGGGATTCGCACGGTGCAGATGATTTCACTTCATTAAAAGGTGGGTTTTTAAAGCAATGTAAATCTGTTGATCAACCTATGGCAGCACTCCTGAAAGATCTCAAACAAAGAGGGCTTTTGGAGGACACGCTTGTCGTTTGGGCTGGGGAGTTTGGACGTACGCCTATCAGAGAGGTTAGGCCCGGCGCTGATTTGAAGAATATAGGACGAGATCACAATCCTGGGGCGTTCACCATATGGATGGCCGGGGGAGGGGTAAAACCTGGGACGACGTACGGCGAAACAGATGACATTAGTTTTGACATTGTGCGAGACAAAGTCCATGTCCATGACCTACAGGCGACGATTTTGCATCTGCTTGGAATGGATCATGAAAAACTGACATACTTTTATCAGGGTAGAAATTTCAGGCTTACAGATGTGCATGGAAATGTAGTCAAGGATGTAATCGCGTAGCCTCTGAACCGTTATTTTTTATATAAAATCAATGTGCTGAATGTTTTTATACTTTTTAACTTAATGTAAGATGGAGCGAAGATCATTTTTAAAAAATACAGCAGGAACCCTGGCCGGAGGTCTCCTTATCCCCAATATAAACTTCGGCGCACAGGAGGAAATAATATTCGGACAAGGGAAACACCAGTATAAACTGATACCACAATGGGCAGATTTTGGTAAAATTCCTGTCAATGATTGCCATGAGATGGTCATGGATAGTAAAGGGAGACTTATCTTCAATACAAATGAGTTGAAAAATAACATCATCATTTGTGATAAAAAAGGAAAGTTTATCAAAAGCTGGGGTACAGAATTTCCAGGGGCGCACGGACTCACTATCTTTAACGAAAATGGAGAGGATGTTCTTTTCATTACCGATACCGTCCGTAAACAGGTCTTCAAAATGACGCTGGATGGCAAGCTGATTTTCAAATTAAATGCTCCTTTGGATGCTAATAAGTACCTCTATGATGGCTGTTATTATTCACCAACAGAAACAACCGTGCTTCCAAATGGGGACTTTTATGTAGCTGATGGATATGGGGAGCAATATATTACCATATATAACCATAAAGGAGAAATCAAATCGGTTTTTGGTGGCAATGGCGAAGAAGATGCCAAATTCACACAATGCCATGGGATCGCTTATGACAACCGCGATAAAGCCAATC
The DNA here is from genome assembly GCA_036386935.1 of Cytophagaceae bacterium. GTDB lineage: Bacteria > Bacteroidota > Bacteroidia > Cytophagales > Cytophagaceae > DASVUU01. The sequence continues at coordinate 1,259 of DASVUU010000319.1, forward strand.
CATGTTTGTTAATCACAGATCGAAAGAAACACCAATTGAAGAGATTTTCATTAGATGGAAAGTACCTCTCAACAATACAGTTTTCAAATATTTGGAACTGCCGCCCTGTAGTAAAGGGGGAGAATGTGTACATGGCTGTTTTGAAGTGTTCTGCTGATTTAGATTGGAAGGATGATCGGATCAAGGGCTCGGTACTTATTCTTGATAAGAATAATAAGGCTGTTTCTGCTATAGGGTCAACCCAACCTGAATATAAGAATGACAAGATGCAACAGGTCGTTCAAAACTTAGATCTATTTCAGTTTCCTCATGATGTATGTGTAGATGATGAAGAAAACCTATATGTGACTCAATGGAACTCTGGGAAAGTATACCCCTTTAAGTTTCAAAAGGTCAGTTAACCGTTGATGCTATATCGATAATAGGTTAAAAATACATTTTTGAGGTGTCGTATAATTGATTTCCAACGTTGGGATTTATTAGCCTAAGGTCTACTAAATAATATTACCTTTTTGCGCCATTTTAGATATCCTGAGATTAAACTTTAGTCTTAATTGACTTTTCACGATGGATAAAAACATTTTATATTATAAGAACAAGTAAAAGGAATTATGGCGACAAATATTTCAACAATTGTAATCAATGCATCTGCTCAAAGGGTATGGGATATCCTTACAAAACCAGAACTTGTAAAGCTTTGGCAATATGGAAGCGAATTGCAAACAACCTGGGCAGCGGGTAGTGCTATAAGATTCAAGACCGAATGGGAAAGTAAAATATTTGAACAATGGGGTACCGTTTTAGATATAATACCGAACGAATCGATAAAATACAGTTTGTTTGCACCAAGCCAGGGCTTGAAGACAAGCAAGAGAACTACTTTATTATGAGCTACCTCTTAACCTATGAAAACGGAGAGACCAAATTAAGGATCATTCAAGAGGACAACCGGCGAGACGCAATTCAAGAAGAACCCCAAGATGGGGAGAATCCCATATTGAAAACCCTTAAGCAACTTGCAGAAACCAATTGACTAATCGAACATGGGCACACAACCTCACGATGAGCGTATAGCAAAAATGACCTTTGCTACGGTATTTCCACTTTATCTAACAAAAGTAGAGAAGAAAGGGAGAACAAGAGAAGAATTATTGCAGGTGGTAGAATGGCTCACTGGCTATGATGAGAAGAAGCTACAAGAACTCATTACTGACAAGGTGACTTTTGATAAGTTTTTCGCGGATGCTACCCTCAACCCGAATGCTAAACTTATTACGGGCGTTATCTGCGGCTACAGG
>DASVUU010000320.1:0-6888 GCA_036386935.1 Cytophagaceae bacterium
AGGTGTAAGTCAATATCAAGCTTTATATTATGATGCATAATTTTCACTCCCATAGGTATTCTATTTGCACAATTATTGAAATCAATTGTTACCTTATTCATCTGTTTGGTATTGAGTATCGCTGCTTTTTCAAGATCAAGCGATTTTCTGTCAAAAGAATAATAGATATTTTCTTTTCCTGATACGAAGTTAAGCGATATCGTTGTATCTGTTTCGATTTTACTAATAAGCTTTTCGGAGATACCAATTGCGAGCAATAACCTAAAGTCCTTCTCTAAAACTTTGAGGACAGGCTTTTTATCAAGTTTATCGATCACATAATGGACTTTGAACTCTTCTTTAATAAATTCAAAGTCAAAGAATTTTACCCCAAGCTCGTTGGTAAATACTATCCTGAAATTTTCATTTTCAAAAGGCTTTATCAGAAGGAGTCCGCTTAGATAATGTCCATATATATTGGCTGCTGTCTTGTACAAGTAGCTTGAACCTTCATTTGTGAACGGTAACTTATAGAAAGTTTTTAGCGACGGTATGGCTTGATAAGTCGTGTTGTTTGCATAGTTACTTCTATGGCAACTCACTATTAATAGGAAGAGGCTACTTAATAAGAAATTTCTCATCAGATATTTCTACATTTTCTTTTCTGTTCAAGAAAGTAATTTTGGTATCATCTCCCGTATTTTCTATCATTTCTATTTTTGATACACCGTTAGTAGACTTATCAAAATATAGGTGGATATTTTTAATATATTTCTTGACAGTTTTAGCTTGCGGGAACAGTTGAAGAAGGTAATACTTATCATTTTGATAGAACGAGTAAGTAAATTCTTTGGCTGATAGAATTTTTCCCTGGACTGAATTTATCATCATCCTATTTATCTCCTGAAACATTTTATTTGATTGGAGATCATATTTGTTTTCTTTATTCTCATCTTTTATAAGAACTTTATTCTTATTTAAAATAATCAAGTATTTGAAGGGCTCCAAATATTCCCAACGGAGCAGGCTTTCTTTCTTAAAATAAAATTTTCCTTTTGTTATGATTTTTTCCGAAAGGGCACTGATGTTTTTTTCTTGAATAAAGTCACTTTGTATTGTCTTAGTATCTACTGCCTCTTTTATCAAAATCTTTTTTAATGTGGCCGTGTCTTTCAAAATGGTAAATCCAGTAGGCTGGCTGCAAACATCCATCTTGTAGCCGAAGAACAATACTATTGCAAGCAAGAATATTCTTATTTTAAGTCTGCGGCCGTTTTTAACTATTGTCATAATAATTTTTTAATGATTATCTATATGGCTCTATGTTTAATAACTTGTGTGGTGACACGATGCTCAAATTATTTTGTTTGGAATAAAGTATCAATCCCTTCACGATATCCAATACTTTGAGATCTGTATCGTGAAGAAGCACAATGGATCCAGATTTTAAAGAACTCGTTATTTTTTTAATGATTTTCTCTTCGGATTTAATAACGGTATCCAAGGATCTGATATTCCATCCTATGTTGGTATAATCTAATGATTTTGTGGCGTCTCTAATTGCTGGGTTTGTAACACCGTAAGGTGGCCTGAATAGCCTTGTTCGTTTACCGATAGTTTGTTCAATTTTAGTCTCTGCCTTCATCAACTCTTCAGCAACGCTTTGTTTTCTATAGAAATCAAAAAAATAGGAGTGGCCGTAAGTATGGTTGCCAATGGTATGTCCCTCTTGGTGCATTCTATTCAATATCGATTCATTTCCTGCAATATTTTTGCCTATACAGAAAAAGCCCACTTTTATATTGGCCTCTTTCAATAAGTCCAGTAGGAGAGGGGTTATTTGTTTATTTGGTCCGTCATCAAAGGTTAGGCAAAAACTGTTTGTGTTTTCTTCACCTGAGCATATTGCTTTCAAAAAAAAGCCTGATTGGATTGTAGAGGAGCCATACGCCACTAGGGATACATATAAAATAAGTAAGACAACAATTCCCCATGCTATAGCAGGATAATGCATTGACGAAAAAGCTAAAATGACGGTCGCTGTAGCGAAGCAGATATTTATTGTCCTAAAATTTAGCATTTAGTTAATAATATCAATGAATGGTTCTTGCTGGCATAATGATTATAAATAAGAAGATTTTTGTATTCAGAGCCCTGAAAGTCATTTAACCTGGTTCCTAACGGCACCTCTTGATGTTTGAGTACTTTTGCGCCAAACCATGTAGCAAAGGCTGAAGCAGTGTGGTACTCCCCACATAAATGTTTGAAATAGGCGACGTTTTGGTTCGTCAGGTAAGTTGAAACTAATTCGTTATAAATTTCATCGCCGCTAGGGTCACCATTGTAGCCCAGTAATACTAAATCAAGATCAGAGATGGATAGATTGGCGTCTTTTAAAAACTCTTCTATTATAGCAGACATCATAGACATATCAGGTTTATAGAATGTCTTCACATTTTGCACTTTACAATAGGAATCTTCTTCTTGGGACGTAGATAGAACGAAAAACGTGGCCCCCTCGCCAGCGATAGTGCCGGTATTCTGATCTAATAATAAATCCGTATTTTTAATGGTTGCTTCTTTCCAAATCCCCATGCGAGAAGTGATGTTAAAGAATTTCTCGACGATTTCGTCTGCTGCACCAACCAACACATTGTTGCTGGTTTTTTCCTTGAGGCTCATCATTGCATCAGCTAAGGCGCTTTCAAATGATATACCTCTATGCACGTAGGTAAAGTTGTAGTTATTACATCCGAGTAGCAAGGCGACCTGCGCGCTTAGTGTATTATGTGTAGACTGGATGAAGGAAGTGGGGGTGAGGAATTGTTCGTTATTTTCTATGAGGTTATCAAGGAAGTTGATTGTATCTTCTAAACAACCAAACCCAGTGCCGGTGATGATTGCATCGGGAATTTGTATCGTCGAGTCGCTAAGGCACTTCAAGGCAGCTGTTGTTCCCATCTTTAATATTCTGCCCATCCTTCTAGAAGCTTTTGGGTCTATAAAATTTTTATAATCGGGCTGAATACATTGTAAATACTGGCTGTTATATTCTACAATTTCCTCTAAGAAAAATTTTTCATCAAAGGTGTTCTGAGGTGAAATATTGGACGTAGCGTTTATGAAAATATCCATATGCTATCTGGAAAAAATTAACGTAGAGTTATTTCCTCCAAACCCAAAAGAATTTGATAGGACATAGTTAATCTTAATGTTCGTTTTAAGTTCAGTCACCGGTGCAAAATTCAATTCCTTCATTTGCGTGGTGAAATTGAGGTTCGGGAATATGACGTTATGTTGAATGGAAAGCAAGGAAAATATGGCTTCAATACTACCGCAAGCTGCAAGTGTATGGCCTGTATAAGATTTAGTAGAGCTTACATAGGGCATTCTTCCCGAGAAGACTCGTTCCAATGCACGGCCTTCAGATAGATCATTGTTACAAGTTCCTGTTCCATGAACGTTTATATAGTCTATCTTTTCTTCGTTGAGGTCGGCTAATGTGATCGCTGATTTCATCGCAAGATATGCGCCTTTTCCCTCAGGGGATGAAGCTGTTTGATGGTAAGCGTCGTTTGCGTTACCAAAACCTATTAGCTCCCCTAAAACTTTTTTTCCCGTCCGAGCGATTTCATTTTCGCTTTCAAGTACGAGATATGCAGCGCCTTCGCCCAGATTCAATCCATTTCTATTTTCATCGAACGGTTTACATGACTTTTTATCTAAAATCATCAGAGTGTTGAACCCGTTTATGGTAAACTTAGTCAATGAGTCTGCGCCTCCGACTATGACTCTGTCAAGCATTTTGTTTTTAATCATCCGTGCGCCAAGCATTATCGCATTTGCTGAAGAGGAACAGGCGGTGCTTATGGTGGTTACGAAATCAGTTACATGCAGGTGATCGGCAATTCTCTCAGCGATATCGCCGCAATCATGTGATTCAATATATTCCAGAAACTCTCCTTCTTGCCTCTTGTCTTGATACTGCTTAAAGAAGATTTCGGTTTTACTCATTCCCCCAACCGTAGTAGATGATATGAGCCCTGTACGTGCCTTATCTTCCCTGGAAAGTTTAGCCTGATCATATGCTTCTGATGCAGCAATAATCCCCAACATTGCGGTACGATTAATACCGCGGACGTACATTGGATTAGCCAGCTCCAATAACTCTTTATTAGATTTTTTTACTTCCGCTACAAGAAGTTCGCTGTTGCGGGTTTGAAGAAATCTTAGTTTGTCAATTCCGGATTGTTGATTGCATAACGCTTCATAGTTCTCCTGTACATTGTTGCCAATAGCAGAAATAATTCCCATACCAGTGATGTAAACTCTGCCGGACATTGTCTAATTTCTACTCTGAAGAAAAGTGGCCATTGTACTTACTGAAAGGAAAATTCTTTTCGCTTCTTCGGGATTTTCTATCCTAGCGCCATATTCTTTTTCAAGCAACACAATCAATTCTAAAGCGTCAATAGAATCAAGGCCCAGGCCTTCTCCAAACAATGGATCGTTGTCTTTGATGTCGGCAGGACTTAAGCCCTCCAAGTTTAGAGATTTAATGATTCGTTGCTTTAAGTCAAAAATAAAGTCATTCATTTGTGCAAACTTAACTATGTAAATTTCTTGTTTCTTCTTCAATAAATGGCACAGACAACTCATTTCTTTCTGCTGTGACCAAGCATAAGAAGGAACTATAATCATCTTTTCGGTAATCCACCCAACCAACAATACAACAAGTGACAGCGCCTGTATCAAAAAGGTTCCTTACGTAATCTATTATAAACTTGTGGTCAAATGATTTAGAAATAAAGAAGCCATTTTCCCCCAGTATCTTATTTTTAATACAGATTTCACCAATCATGATATTGGGTAAGGTATACACGAAAAGTGCTGGGCTCGGGAAATATTCAGCAGGGTCTTTTATGGTATCGTAAAACTCGCTGTCAGTATCGTTGCATGAATTCGAGTTTGCAATTACCACACCAATTTTCTCTTTTTCAAAAGCGCTTAGATCGAAAGATTGGAGGAGTATTTCGGAGCTTATGAAACCTAGCTTACTTAAATTATCCATTTTGAAAAATTTAGGATAATCTAACGACAAAGCCTGATAGAGGTGCTTCATAAAGCGAAGGTAATCCAAATTACCAGCCTCTTGCCTGAAGTTGTTGCCTTCGGCATGATTGGTATTGACTTTACAATATTGGTTTATAAAGAGATTCAATTTTGGTTATTCGTAAATATTATTGATGCATTGCATCCCCCAAAGCCTGAACTTGTTTTAAGACAATAATTAATTGATTGGGAGGTCGACTTTTCTACAATTTTTAAATTGCCAGATACTCCCAAATTTTTATAGCCATGAGTTGCGATAACATGGTTCTGCTTTAATGATTGTATAGATATTATTGACTCAATAACTCCAGCTGCGCCTAGTGTATGTCCATAAAATCCCTTCAAGCCATTTACAAACGCATGGTTCAAATTCGATCTTTCAATGGCTTGCGATTCCATTTCATCATTGAACAATGTCCCAGTGCCATGTGCCGAAATATAGTCAATATCAGAGGCACTCACTTTAGCATCTCTTAAAGAATTGTTGATTGCCAGAAATAGTCCCTCTCCGGTTCTTGACGGTCCTGAGATGTGATTCGCGTCGTTTGTTATAGCCCCACCTAGGACCTTTATACTTTTCGATTCTAAAGAATCACTAGTTAGGATAATTGTGCCACAACCTTCTCCTAGTGTAATGCCATCTCTCTTCTCATCAAAAGGTTTACAAGGGCTTGCGCTCATCGCTTTAAAGGCTTGAAAGCCTGCAATGGTAAACTTAGAAATAATATCTCCTCCCGCAATCACTATATTTTTATATCTTCCAGCTTTCAGTAGCCTGTTGGCTGTTATAATAGCCATGGATCCTGAGATACAGGCATTTGATACAATAAGTGGGACGTTTCCACATCCAAAGAAATCCGCAACTACTTCTGCCATACGCCAGAGGTGTATCCTAGACGAATCACCAAATGGATTGGATTCAAGTAAATCAATGTTCCCCTTTGTAGAAGAAAAAATGAGAAGGGTCTCTTTGTTTTGAATGTCAACGTTAGATTTCTCCAGTGCCTCACTTATTGAAATAATAAACATTATTTCAAGTTTGCTATATTTTTCGGATTCGCCGACGAACCTCTCTGCCAGTTTTTTTTCGTCTATGTAGGCTGCAAAGAAGCTCGAAGCAGAGAGCTGCTTGTTTTCATGCAGCTTTATCCCGCTTATGCTTTTCGTTAGATTCTCAAAGTTTTCTTCAGTGGTAAATCCTAAGGGGGAAACTATATTGTCTGAAACAACTGAGATATCCATATTAAAGAATCTTCCAATTGCGTTTCCAGTTCACAAAAAAGTCTGGGATGGTCAAACACAGATCGCCTTTGCTGTCAAGAAAGACCTGCGTAGTCTGACCTGTGGCAAGCAATGTATTGTCTGAGTCGCTGAAAATTTTATAATCAAATATAAGCTTTGCGGCAGGTGAGTCGACATAGGTTGTTTGCACTATGGCTTTTTCACCGTATTTCAAAGGCCGCTTAAAGTCAATGTTAATATTTACTATAGGCGTTACAAAACCATATTTATAGACGTCTAGATAATTGAGGTCATACCTATTTCCAAAAGCCTCTCTGCCATCTTCAAAGTATTTGACATAGTTTCCGTGCCATACGATTTGAAGTGAATCTACTTCGCTGAAACGTATTGAAATCGTCTTATTTTCTGTTAGCTGACTGGTCAATTGGTAAGGGTGTTAATATAAATTGAATTATATGGTCATTCTTTTTGCAAAAATCTTCATCTCGCACTCTGCCGCAAGCTTATTATCCACCATCACCGTTCCATTAATAACCGTGATATCCAATACTTGGT
>DASVUU010000321.1:0-2653 GCA_036386935.1 Cytophagaceae bacterium
ATACCTGAGTCAGAACTAGGGATCATTGATTAGATATTTACCAATAGTCGACATTTTCAGGCTTGTTTCTAATAACTCCTTCGCAGGATCGGAGTCCTGGGTTATGCCTGCACCGGCAAATAACACTGCTTTGTTTTTGTAAAGATTGGCACATCTTAGGTTTACAAATAGGTTTGTTGAACCGTTAATATTAACCGGCCCTATATATCCTGAAAACAGTTGACGATCAATTCCCTCGTAAGCATCAATAAATACTAGCGCTTCTTCCTTTGGCGATCCTCCAACTGCAGAGGTAGGGTGTAAGAGGGTGAGCATATCTGAGCCCAAGGTGGGCGTGTTCAATTTGACCATATCCACACTGAAATCTGTGCGCAAATGCAAAAGATTACCGGCTTTCACTGTCCGTGGACCCTCATCCTCATATTCTCTCAATCTTAGATGTTTAAAGCAATTGATGATGTAGCGATTTACGAGAGCCTGCTCTTCAATTTCTTTTTGCGTCCAAGCAACATTCGAAATATCACCAAGTGGGTTATTCTTTTGTGTTCCAGCTAATGCTACAGTTTTAAAAGTCTTGTCTTTACTCACCTCAAGTAGAAGTTCTGGAGTGGCTCCAATCCAAAGTCCGAATTCAGGAATGAAAACCAAGGAGATGAAAGCAGAAGGATATTCCGCCCTAATGTTTTTTATGAGTTCAAATAGATCTAGAAGTCCAGTATTTACTATTTCCTTTCTTGCCAGGACTACTTTTTTTATATTTCCCTGCTGAATTTTTTCTTTAGCAAGAGCGACGATTTGGAGATAATTAGCTTCATCAGCCGTTTCTGTTTGTCCAGGTAAATAGGGTAATTCGTAGGTTTTCTCGCTTGCTTCTAAAAAATCACTGGAATTAAACTGTGCCTGGCTACCCTGCAAAATACCAGATTGAGTGGAGTAGAAGTAGTCAGGACATATATAGTAACTGTTATCATTATTTCTGAATGGGGCAACTACAAATCCTGGTGCACTCGTTTCAATCGTCAACTTTTGCAAGCTTGCTCCCTGTTCAGAAAGCAAAGCAGTGAAATCAGTGCTCTGAGGAAGGCTCCATATGGCGAACGGTAGCTTGTGATTTAGCCCGAGCAATAGAAAATTGTGTAGGACAATATCTTCTTGGTCTTTATTAACTTTTGAGTTGAACACTTTATGATTTAAATCTCGGGCTTATCTAATATCGCCATTGTTATTCTGCTAGCGCAAACTAAGGCCTTATTTTCATTGTGAATCTTAATATCCCAAACTTGGGTCTTCCTACCGCAATGTAGTATCTGAGCTTTTCCATACACAAATCCAGTGGTCGCGCTTTTGATGTGATTAGCATTTACCTCCAGCCCCACAGCAAACTGTTTTCTAAGGTCTATGCAGGCGGCCGCACCAAAACTGCCCAGTGTCTCAGCAAGTACTACTGAGGCCCCACCATGCAAGAGGCCAAATGGTTGCCTGGTTCGGTCATCTACAGGCATTTTCCCACATATATAATCTTTTCCGATCTCTGTACACTCTATACCAAGGTGCGAAACAAGTGTATTCTGGGAAAGTTTATTCAAATCCTCAATAGTTATATTCGGATTTATCATAAATTTGAATTAAAGTTTCGCAAACATAGCAGATTTTTGAATCTTAACGCTTATTGAACTTCCAATGAGAGTATCTTTTATCTACCCCAAGAATCATATTAATTAATGAGTGTAAAAAGAATTTATCTGATAAGGCACGGCCAGACTGATTATAATTTAAAAGGCATAGTCCAAGGAGGCAGTGTTGATACAGATCTAAATGAAACTGGTCTCCAGCAATCCAAAGCTTTTTTTGACGTATATAAAGATCTGCCGTTTGACAAGGTTTATACTTCTTCACTGAAGCGAAGCATTCAGTCAGTGGAAGGCTTTATAAAAAAAGGCATCGTTCACGAGAAATATGCAGGACTTAACGAGATCAGTTGGGGAGAAAAGGATGGGAAATTGGCCACAATCGACGACAATAGTGTATATTTAGAGATAGTAACGCAATGGAAGGCTGGGAACGTTGATGCCAAAATTGAAGGAGGAGAAAGCCCGCGAGAAGTGCAAAATAGGCAAAAGCCAGTGATAGATCTGATCTTTTCGAGGAACGAGGAGGATTTAATATTGATTTGTATGCATGGAAGGGCCATCAGGATCTTGCTTTCTACGCTCTTAGACGAACCATTGGGAACGATGGATAAGTTTGAGCACAACAACTTAGGCTTATATATTCTTTCCTGTTCAGGAACTATGTGTACTATTGAGAAGTTCAATGATACCGAACATCTTAATAATTTGCGCGTTAATTGATGGAGCTCAAATAGTAATTAAAAAATAATCTTTTTAGATTTATAATTATAAAAACTTGCCGATGCAACCAAAACTTAGATTTATTGACAACCGCCAGTCAGGATTTTTTATCACAGTAAAGCAACGGGTTGACGATTATTTTAAGGAAAGAAACCTCTCAAAACACGCCAATGGATTGATGTATTTCAAGTCTGCGTTTTACATAGGAGGCTTGTTCACCTTCTATGGATTGATAATTTCAAATCAATTTACGCCGCTCACCATGCTGCTTATGGCAATATTTCTCGGTGTTTTCGCAGCTT
>DASVUU010000322.1:0-11156 GCA_036386935.1 Cytophagaceae bacterium
CTTTATAAGGGTCGTCAGAGACTATGACGTCGATAGGCTGCAGGTGTAAAGACAGAAATGTCAAAGCTGAGCAGTACTAATTACCCGATTAGACTTTCTTTAGATCTACACCAACATTTAAGTGTTTTGTTTTTACTCTTCGACCTCTATTATGTTAAAATATTTGTAGAAGCACAATTTGTATAAACACAAAATACAAACCATGCCCTACTGACAATAATGGTGATTATAGCGCGGGTGTTCACCTCTTCCCATTCCGAACAGAGAAGTTAAGCCCCGTAGCGCCAATGGTACTGCGATGAAACGTGGGAGAGTAGGTAGTCGCCAACCTTATCATCAAAACCCTTTAAGATAAACTCTTAAAGGGTTTTTTTATGGGCTGGGATTAAGCGGGGAATTATCACTGGCATAGTTGCATAATAGTATTGAGCGGAAGAAGGATAAAAGGAAAACCGGGGATTTCAACTAATTTTTTTTCCGAATTAATACCCACTTTCTGTAAATACTTGTCCTATTCAAATACTGACGGATCAAGTGGAAAATCTGGGGGAAGGTCTTTATGCATAAATATTTGCCAGTCTATACAGGAAAAAGCTAACATTTTTCCTCCCCGAAATGCTGCTCTTAATGCTTTTGATTCGGCAGAGGCATTAGTACTTCTAGTGTTGAAAAAGTTTAAAATTGTTAAATAATGAGCTTGAATAGATCGAGCAACGGTATTGAATGATTTGTAACCGGCCTTTTCTACCTTGTCATACCATTGCGCCAGTTTGGTAAAGGTTACTCCGTTATCCTTAGTAGTACTATAAATTTGTCCTAATTGCATGGATAAATTATAGGTTTGCTCAAGTGAAGGATATCTTCGAAATAGAATTTCGCCTCTGTGAAGTTGTGAAGGAGTCCAGGCTGACTGACGTTTAAATAAAAGGTATCTGCTTCGTGCTGGTAGTTGTTTTAGTGTATCTCCATTTTCCACTATGTCTGGAATAAAAGTCTTTTCTAACTCCTTATTTAGTTCTATCTCTTTGTTTTCTAATTCTATTGCCTCCCATCTTAATTTTATCCTCATTTCCCTGTACGGCATCAAAAGCTAATTTTATTAACATGAAACCGGTCTGAAGACCAGAGCGGCTTCCGGAAAGGATGACTTAATAATTTCCATGGTTGCCGCCATATCCAGAGTAACTTCCGCCACTATATTTCCTTTACTTTCAGGTATCTTCCAAAGTATCTGTCTTACTTTCTCACTATTGATGCCTTTAACCATTGCAACAAGAGTTCCTTTCTTTCCTTTTGCTTCCTTATTTGTAACAACTGTGTGTAATTATCCCTGTGACAATGCAGTTTCGTCATTGCTAAGGTCAGGTATTATCAGATAAAAAATCCAATCGGGGGCGTGATCTAATTGATTCCAATCATGAAAGTTGCTTAAATGATCTCTGTACTGCTCTTCCAGTAGTTTTCCATCTACCGAAAATATTCCCCCAAACTCTTACAACTTACTGGTTTGGTATCTATGAATAACTGTTAAAAAAAGCCGCGAAATCTTTTGTCATTCGCGTTCTTGAGCTACTGTTTCCAATTTCTGTATAAGACTCTTCCATCTTTATCCACCCAGCCCCGACGCTTGATAAGAAGGAAGACCTCCTTTCCCCTTATAGCAAAATCCTGAACTTTAATCTCATCGAAAACCCCTTGGATCTAAGATGACTATCGGAACACTCCTGAGGCTTAATATTCTGCTCTTCTAAACATATCTTAATTGGCTCCTCAGTCTGAGTGACCTTTTTGATGAAAAATAATCTAGAATTCCAGAAGGTAAAATTAAGTTTGCAATACCATGCTCTCCAATTGACATAATAATGCAAAAATAAAAATACTATAATAGCTCCCCAGAAATTCCGCTTGATCTCAAAACCTAGCGAGAGCCGGTATCCTCTGCCCTAATGTTGAAAGATAGTGCTGCGGGAGCAAAGGTTAACTTTTAAATCAAAAATGATTAATATCCAGACTGAATAACGAGCAATATATCTCAGTCACTAACTAGACTGCCACGCTATCAATTTACCGCTTTACGCTTAATTTAGATAGGGTTATAATTTGATCATTCGTCGTTGAAGAATATAAAGTAAATTAGATTAACAAATTTCTTGTAAGGTCATTCTTCGCTGTTTAATTGAAAGCTACCTTTGATCGCGTTTTAAATCCACCTTTAAAATGGCCCAACCATAAACAGATGTTCAATTTTAGAAACTATATTTAACAAGGAAAAAAGATTGTGCCCACTTTTCGAATTTTTCAATTAATATCTTGACGTTAGATAACGTTATTCCTCAGTATACAACTCTTAGATGTTTGTAATATGCTTCAATGAATTATCTGTCCCCTAACGATGGATTATCCATATTGCTTATAGCCAAGCGGCTGTGGCGCCTTCGTTAGTAGCAACATAAGCTTCGCAATGGATCCGCTGCCTCTATTGTTGGTACTGTACTCAGAAATACTCCCCTGGGAAAAGAGAACTGTCTTATATTCTCAACAGACTTAACCAGTGATTTAGCTCGCAGGGATAATATTTCCTTTTTTCCAAAGCATCTAAGTAAACTGAAAGGGGACTGTTGTAGCCGGCTATTGACCAAGCCTAGGGAAATGTATTGATATTGAAAAGAATAATTGTCGAGTTCGAACTAGTGGTTAATATGACGTCTATTAAAGGCCAGACACTCATACCTAACAAGTGGCATAGGTTTGCAAAAGAATTATCTACAATCCATGCCACATTATATTATATTCTCTTTCATGAACAGACTCTGAATTGCACAAAAAAGCCTACTGTAAGAATTACAGTAGGCTAGAATAAATAGTTGTTTTCATCAATTAAGCCATTTGAGCTACATTAAGCATCGAAATATCACGGGCTTCAAGTTTCGTTTCTCCCATCAAATAGATGTCAACGTTCCTAGCCGCTTCTCGTCCTTCTGCGATAGCCCAGACTACAAGCGATTGACCTCGTCTCATATCCCCAGCAGAAAATATTTTCGCATTATTTGATTGGAAGTTTTCGCCACATTTGACGTTCCCTCTTTCATCATACTCCACCCCTAAGTCATTCAACATGCCTTGATGCTGTGGATGGATAAACCCTATTGCAAGTAAAGCCAACTCGCAAGGTAGAATCCGTTCCGTACCGGGCATCTCTTGATATTTAGGTAATTTACCAGGTTCTGCCGTTGTCCAACCCATCTCTGCGATTTTTAAACCTGTTAGGTTACCATTCTCATCACCGATGAACTCCTTCGTCGCTATTGACCAATTACGGTCACACCCTTCTTCATGGGACGTAGATGTTCTAAGTATCATCGGCCAATTTGGCCAAGGCATAGCATCGGTTCTTTCTGAAGGTGGCTTGGGAAGTAACTCGATTTGAGTAACAGATTTAGCTTCATGACGATTGCTTGTTCCTACACAATCCGAACCTGTATCTCCACCACCAATGACCATTACGTTCTTTCCGGTAGCGAACAATTCAATTGCAGGGTCTATCGTCTTTCCTCCGACTCTTCCATTCTGTTGAGTAAGAAAGTCCATTGCAAAGTGTACTCCTTTAAAATGTCTTCCAGGAATAGGCAAATCTCTCGGCACTGTGGACCCGCCACAAAGTACTATTGCATCAAACTCATTAAGGATATCCCTTACTTTTATATTCTCCCCTACATTAGCATTGGTTTTAAATATAACGCCTTCTTCTTCCATAACTTTAAGCCTACGGTCGATCACCCATTTTTCTAGCTTAAAATCAGGAATACCATAACGAAGAAGTCCTCCAATTTTGTCAGCTCTTTCGAACACTGTTACCCAATGTCCAGCACTGTTTAATTGTGCAGCAGCTGCTAAGCCTGAAGGACCGGACCCAATAACAGCAACTTTTTTACCTGTTCTGACCGCTGGAACCTTGGGAACAACCAAACCCTTTTCGAAAGCGGCTTCGGCTATGTTCTTTTCAATTTCCTCAATTGTTACAGGCGATTTATTTATACCTAAAACACATGCAGCTTCGCAAGGAGCGGGGCATATTCTCCCCGTAAATTCTGGGAAGTTATTTGTCGAAAAAAGGATTTCCGCAGCATCATCCCAATTTCCTTCATAAACTGCGTCGTTAAACTCAGGAATAATATTACCAAGCGGACAACCGTTATGACAGAAAGGGACGCCACAATCCATGCATCGCGCAGCCTGGGTCTTTATCTTCTCCTCGCTAAACTCTACATACAATTCTTGATAATCATTGATCCTTGTTTTTGGATCGCGTTTTTTCGGCAGTTCTCTGCCATACTCCATGAACCCTGTTGGCTTACCCATGTACTAAAACCTCCTTATTATCTGTTGTGCTTTGTATTTTTTGTTTTCTTGCAATCATTACCGCTTTGTAATCGGTAGGCATCACTTTGGTAAAATTCTTAAGTGAGCTTGTCCAATTTTTGAGGATACCTTCAGCGACATCACTACCAGTATAATTAAAATGGTTAGTGATCAATTCTTTGAGGGTCGAGATATCATCTGCGTCCATTTCATCAAACCCAACCATCTCCATATTACAATATCCGGCAAACTTCTTCTCTGCACTCGTATCATAAACGTAGGCTATTCCACCACTCATTCCTGCCGCAAAATTACGCCCTGTTTGACCCAAGATTACTGCAATCCCACCTGTCATATATTCACATCCGTGATCTCCCACTCCCTCAATAACCGCTTTTACGCCAGAGTTTCTAACGCAGAACCGTTCACCTGCTTGGCCACGAATATAGGCTTCTCCAGCAGTGGCGCCATAGAATGCAACATTACCAACTATAATATTATCCTTCGCAACAAACCTAGCGGACCTCGGTGGGTATAAGATCAAATGTCCTCCTGATAAACCTTTTCCAAAGTAATCATTTGCTTCACCTTCTAATTCGAACTTAATACCTGGCGCACCAAATGCACCGAAGCTTTGACCGGCTGAACCAGTAAATTTGTAATGAATGGTATCTAATGGTAGACCTTTGCCCTTATGTTTTTTGGAAATTTCATAAGAAAGCATCGTTCCAACTGATCTATTCAAATTGTTGATGATAAATTCCTTGCTAACCTTTGTAAGATCTGCAATAGCAGGCTGGCCAGCATTTATCAATTGATGATCTAAAATGTCCTCTAGTGCGTGATCCTGATCTTCTTGTTTGTAGATGCCAACTTGAGGATCGGCTGGTGCTTTATAAAGAACTCCTGAAAGATCAATGTTTTTGTGTTTCCAGAAGGAGATGTTATCTCTCATCTCCAGTCTATCCACTTGACCTACCATTTCATTAATAGTTCTGAATCCAAGCTCAGCCATTATTTCCCTCAACTCAGTGGCTAAGAAAGTAAATAGGTTGACTACATGCTCTGGCTTACCAGTAAACAAGGCTCGTAATTCTTTATTTTGGGTCGCAACACCAACGGGGCAAGTATTCAGATGACATTTTCTCATCATAATACAACCTGTGGTAACTAAAGCAGCAGTAGCCACACCCCATTCTTCAGCACCTAACAATGCAGCAATTGCTAAGTCGCGTCCTGTTTTCATTTGTCCGTCTGCTTGAAGTACAATTCTGCTTCTCAGTTTATTTCTAACTAAGGTTTGGTGAGCTTCTGCAACCCCTAACTCCCAAGGTAAACCTGCATGTTTGATAGAACTAATAGGCGAAGCTCCAGTACCTCCATCATGTCCTGAGATAAGCACAACATCGGCATGGGCTTTTGAAACACCGGCAGCGATAGTTCCTACACCTGCTTCGGATACCAACTTCACATTTACCCTTGCAGCTGGATTTGAATTTTTAAGGTCAAATATTAACTGGGCTAAGTCTTCTATAGAATAAATATCATGATGCGGTGGAGGCGAAATTAATCCCACTCCTGGGGTTGAATGCCTTACTTTACCAATCCAATCATCTACTTTGTGGCCAGGTAATTGACCACCTTCACCAGGCTTTGCACCTTGGGCCATTTTAATCTGCAGTTCTTCAGCATTTGCCAAGTAATAACTTGTAACGCCGAATCTTCCAGAAGCCACTTGTTTGATAGCAGATCTTTCCCAATCACCATTAGGCTTCTTTTCAAATCTTATTTCGTCTTCACCACCTTCTCCACAATTGCTCTTCCCACCGATCCTGTTCATTGCAATGGCAAGTGTTGAATGGGCTTCATGAGAAATTGAGCCAAACGACATAGCGCCGGTAGCGAATCGCTTAAAGATCCTTTCTATTGACTCCACTTCTTCAAGAGGAATTGGATCTGCCGCTGGTTTAAATTTCAATAAGCTTCTCAAAGTACATGCTTTTGCACTTTGATCATTTATCAGCTTAGAATATTTCTTGAAGACCGAATAGTCGTTGGTCTTAGTTGACTGTTGTAAAAGATGTATAGTTTGAGGATTAAAAAGGTGAAATTCCCCTCTTCTTTTCCATTGATAAACACCCCCCACTTCTAACTTTGGATTAGGAATAGGTTTCTCTGGATATGCTAACTTATGCTTAATGAGAGCTTCCTTCGCGATACCATCTAGCGTAAGCCCTCCAATACGAGATATTGTACCTGTAAAATATTTATCAATTACAGCTTTGCTTATGCCTAGTGCTTCAAATATTTGAGCTCCTTGGTAAGATTGTAAAGTGGAGATACCCATTTTTGAAAACACTTTCAACAATCCATCATTTATTGCTTTAATGTAATTGTAGAACATTTTCTCATCTGTGAGATCAGCTTTGATGATGTCTTCCTTCTTGAGGTCAACAATTGTTTCGAAAGCTAAATATGGATTAACTGCACTGGCTCCAAAACTGATGAGAGAGGCAAAATGATGAACTTCCCAAGCGTCGCCTGCCTCTACTACTATTCCTACTTTGCCTCTTAAACCCTTCCTCATCAAATGATGATGGACCGCTGATGTTGCTAATAAGGACGGAATTGGGGCATGACTGCTATCTATACAACGGTCGGATAATAGGATGATAGAAAAACCATCTTCCACCGCATCAGCTGCATATTGGCAAATTCTATTTAATGCTTTTTCTAAGGACCCAGGGTTGCCGTCAGCTTTGAAAAAAGTATTGATAGTTTTAGTCTGAAAATACGATTGATCTAAATATCTAAGCTTTTCAAGGTCTTTGTTTGTCAATACTGGCTGATAAAGCTCAACCATACGACAATGTAGAGGTGACTCTTCCAATAAATTTAACGAACCGCCTACATAGGACACCAAGGACATCACCATCCTTTCACGAATAGGGTCGATTGGTGGGTTTGTTACTTGCGCAAAGAGCTGCTTAAAGTAATGGGATAAATGTTGGCTTTGGTCTGAAAGTATTGCAAGTGGCGTATCTGTCCCCATTGAACCTAAAGGCTCTTTCCCGGTCGCAGCCATTTCGCAAAGGATCGTTTTCAAATCCTCTTTAGAATAACCGAATGCTTGTTGCTTTTTTAATAATGTAACATCATCTGGCTGATGAAATTCACCAGGAGGCGATGGAAGATCTTTAATCTTAATCTTATTTTTCAACCAATCCTTATATGGATGGCGAGAACAGATGTCTTGTTTTAATTCTTCGTCACTGATAATTCTCCCTTGCTCCAAGTCTGCAACGAACATTTTGCCCGGCTGTAATCGGCCTTTCATCACAATGCGTGCAGGATCTGTATCCAGAACACCTGCCTCAGAAGCCATGATGATTTTATCATCGTCCGTAACAAGGTATCTAGATGGTCTAAGTCCATTTCTATCAAGAGTAGCGCCTACTATTTTACCATCCGTAAACGAAATAGAAGCAGGTCCATCCCAGGGCTCCATAAGAGCTGCATGATCTTCGTAAAATGCTTTTTTTTCTTCACTCATGTCCTTGTTGCCATCCCATGCTTCAGGGATAAGCATCATCATTACATGAGGTAAAGATCTGCCGCTTAGCACAAGCATCTCGATTGCATTGTCTAAGTTGGACGAGTCTGAAGCAGTAGGATCGCACAGAGGCAACACCATATCTAATTCTTCTCGGGTAAAATATTTAGATAAAAACCCAGGTTCCTGAGCATTCATCCAATTGATATTCCCTTTTACAGTATTGATCTCGCCATTGTGGGCTATATACCTGAAGGGTTGAGCAAGACGAAAAGAAGGAAATGTATTTGTAGAAAATCGAGAGTGTACAACTGCAAGTGCAGAGATCACCCCTTTATTTTGCAAGTCGGGGAAATAAGGCCTTACCTGACTTGTCGTCAATTGGCCTTTATATGCAATTGTTTTGTAAGAGAAACAAACAATGTGAAATTGATTGTTAATATTTGGTACCTGTAAATGGTAAGATTCTCTTACCAGTCTTGTAGTGTAATTCCGAAGTACAAAAAGTTTTCTTTCGAAATCGTCTGGATCAGAGATATTGTCAGGGCGCTTTACAAAAACTTGCTCCATTACAGGCTCTACAGCCAGTGCGCTTGGACCAATCTCACCATTATAAACAGGAAGCTTTCTATAGCCAAGCAGTTGCATTCCAAGCTTTTCAATATTTCTATTTAGAATTGCCTTGCAGTCTTCACGTAGTTTTTCATCTTGAGGAAAGAAAACTTGACCCACTCCATAGCTACCTAATGCAGGAAGCTTAATGCCAAGCTTTAAACATTCATCGACAAAAAATTCATGCGGTATCTGAATAAGAATACCTGCTCCATCGCCTGTATTGCTTTCGCAACCGCAAGCCCCTCTATGTTCCATCCTGGCAAGCATGTGCAAGGCATCTTCCACTATATCGTGAGATTTTCTGCCTTTCAAATGTGCTACAAAGCCAATGCCGCACGAGTCGTGCTCAAAGGCCGGATCATACAAACCTGTTTGTTTCTGTTCAGCCATTAATAAGTCGGTAAAATTTTTTTGCTTTTTGTCCAAATCTCTGAACAAGTATTATATCAATTAGTTCTAGATACTAATATTACTATGATGTCTGCGAAGTGAGTCTTTATGGATTTACCACAAAGGCATTTTCGCAAAATTACCTTAAAATCTTATAAAAAAGAATTTACCTATATTTTCAACACGAAATTTTTAGATATTCTTAGAAAGATCCAATTAAAACTGGATTCCCTCCTATAAGAAATAAGCCTTCTTTAAATATACGGAAAAATTAAAAATATTAAAAAACCTGAAATAGGATTATTTTGGTATTTATCGTTCAGCTTAAAAATTAAAGCTTAAACCAATGGGTGGTATGATTAAGGAATCATTTCTACCTCGTCAACAAAATATTTGGTATCTCCACGCCAAGGAAGCACATAGAACTTTTCATTGTAGTGTAGTTTTATTCTTTTGCCGGTTAAGAGTGCTTGTTGAAGGATGTCGACTGCTTCTTTATTTCCAGCAGGCACTGAAAATTCCCAAATAGAGCTTACGCTCGTAGTTCCTGGGTTATTGTCATTCATGATCATGCCAAGGTTAATTTGCCCTTCATATGTCTTAAAAACATAACCCTTATTACTAAATTTTACCATGGTTCCGGCTCTATATCCATCGCTGTAGTTGCCGAACATTAAATAGATACCAAATCCGACAATCAATAAAAAAATGAAGATAAAAATATTTCTGGCCTTTCTCATTTGAAAATTTTCTTTTAGAACCCTGAATGTTGGAAATGGTTTGGTTTTATGTGAATTAGAGATTAGCAATTAATAGAAGGGAAATGAAGAATGTAATAAACCCTATGGAAGAAAGCATATTTAACCTCATGGTAGATTCGAAGTTAGCATTCGATCTATCAACTAAAACCTTGTAAAACCAAAAAAAGAAATAGAATAGAGTTGGCAAAAGACATATCACCAGTGCCCCAAAAATAGCAATCGAATACATTCTGTTCAGAAAATAATAAAAGCCTCCCAAAGCCAAAATGAAAATAACAGCCGTCCAGAGGAACGTTCCTTTAATTCCTAAAAGTAAACTGATGGTTTTATCGCCACGCCTGCCATCCTCTCCATGTTGATAAACTTGGGTCATTGGATAGGAGCCAAAAAGCACTGCAGAACAAAGGAGTGAGGGAAAAACAATATTGAAATTTAATAAATCCGAAAAGGCGCAATCCGTAATCGCTAGGTAACTCATCATGTAGGTGAAGCTTCCTTGAAAATAGGCAACCGTTAACAAGCCAAGAAATGGATATTTTTTTAGCCTAATCGCTGGGTGGCTATAGGCCTTTGAGGCTAAGCCAATCACAAAAATCATAAGAGCAAAGCGCCAAGAAATGAAAAAGCTTAGGATTAAAGCTATAAGATCAAATACTAAAGATACATTGTAAAGCTGCTTCACTACTGGCGGCGGATTCTTTAATCCTCCGATGCTTTCTTCATCTTTGTCGAAATAGCTATTGTAACCATTGCTCGCAGGATAGAATAAAAAGTGGATGATAATAAATGACAATATGCTGTTGAAAAGAATGATCGGCCTAGCCTGGCTTAGTGCAAAGCAATAAAAAGGCAATAAGAAAAGGGAGAAGGGAATGCGTAAATGCTGGATTACAGATTTTTGCATGGCTTTTTTCAACAAGGTATTAAAATATTTGTTGTAAATAAATATTACTATGAAAGTATGCAGGTCCTATAAACATTCCAAACGTAACATTCTTTTATATTAGCGTACCATAAAATTGTTGAATTGAAGTCTTATATAAATTCCATTGGAGTAGCAGTTCCTGAAAATTGTATCGGTCAGTCTGAAGCTGTTGGCTTCATGAAAGATGCCTTGGGACTGGAACCTGATGAAGGGAGAAAATTAGCGGCACTGTATAAAGCCACCAGCATTAAGCAACGATATTCAGTACTAAGTGATTTTAATTCTCAACGAGGAAACTTCAAGTTCTTCCCCAATAGCCACAGTCAAGACTTTCCTACCGTATCTGCCAGAATGAAAGTATTTGCTGAGGAGGCTCCTAAGATTGCGATAGAAGCAATAAATAATTGCTTAAAGGACTATAATGAATTCGAGATAGAAGGCATTACACATTTGATAACGGTGTCCTGCACTGGCATGTATGCGCCAGGAATAGACATCGAGATTATCGAAAAGTTTGGTCTTAAAAGTAATGTGCAACGGACCAGTGTAAATT
>DASVUU010000323.1:0-2961 GCA_036386935.1 Cytophagaceae bacterium
GCTGCACCTTCCCTCCGACTTCAGCGCCTAATCTGATAATATAAACTCCAGCGGAAAGATTTTCTACATTAATACTTACGCCGTCCACCAATCCTTTCTGCAACAACTTGCCATCGATACTCATAATTTCATAAGGTGTACCACTTAAAATATCTTCAAAGTATAATGCATCTTTCGCTGGGCTGGGGTGCAAAACCACTTTTTTGTCATCCCCTTTACTGTAGGTACTTGTCACTAAAGGCTCATTTATCTTTACCAGTCTCACAAATCTAACGCTTATGTCTTTTGTGCCTCCATTATAAATTCTAAAATCCATCCCTCCTTTCTGTGAGTTGCTGAATGTGGCGTCGGCTATATCAAAAGTTGTTGTTTTCCATTTATTATCGTTCGAATTGTTCACACGCAAGGACTTTTTATAGGGCTCTACACTGAAAGCTTCGTACTCGATATACCACGAACCTGTGAAATTATCGAGGTAAGTAATTTTAATTTGGACCTCGTTGTTTCCTCCCTTTAAAAATTGATCATCTACATCGAAATAGATGTAATCGCCACCGGTGCTATGCGTTGTTGACAATGCTTCATTTGCTGAGGCCCCATTGTCTGCAGCAAATTGCGTTGGGTAAGCTATGGGATAAGTTGCCTTAGTAATACCATCTGCCGCAATATCTCGTTGGTAAAGCCAGCGTTCGAAATTCCTAATGTTCGCATTTTTATCAACATTATCATCGGCATATTGACGTAGTGCGACCCATGCATCTGGCGAGTCATAGACATGTTTGCCCATAGTCTTGCGGCTATATTCAATGATATCCGGGGCTACCGCGTAGCTACCAGCAAACACCCAATTCATCCGCAGCCTCAGAGTTACGAGATAGCACATTTTATGATAGTAGTAATTGTTACATTCTGGCTCCCACATATAGCTGTAGTCTTCGTTTTCCGTGCCGAAAAACCTATTAGTAGCTTCAATCAAAGGATTGGTCTCATCTACCGTGGAATAGCGGAAGGCGCCAATTGTCTTAAGATTAACACCCCAATCTTTTTGCTGTGAAAAGTGGTTGAACACCTCGGTAAACCCGTTACGAACTCCCATACCCTGTTGCATCGCGTATTGCGACATTATGTTTCCACCATTTACATTTATGGCACTATTCCATGAATCTGATGCTGTTTGGCTCTTTGGCCATTCTATCCATTCTGGTTCACCGCTGCCAGTGTATACCAACTTCCCTGCTTGACCGTTAAAAGCATCGATGTAGTCAGCAGCGGTCCTTTTATACCAATTAATAAACTGTTCTGGAGTCGTGCCTTGAGCTACAATTTCTGGAATCCATTTTAAAGACCATTCATTCCATCGCCATCCATGAGGAAAATAGCAGAATACAATTCGGTCACTCGCTCCGTACTTATTTTTGAACTGCTTTAGAAAGGTTCGAAATTCAGCTTCGAAACGCGGATCCCAAATTTCGTAGAAGTCTCCCATGCTCCTTACCGTACTGTTACCATTTAGATAGCCGACAACATCATCATAGCCTCCATCTGGCCATCTGTACCTGTGAACGCGGAAATCCGCGTACTTTGTTTTGAGCCACCTAGGACAATGCGAGGTATCAGAGGCAAAAAACCTTACCCATACCTGCTTTTTTGTTGCATTCAACTGTTTCTCCACACTTGTCCAATCATATACTCCTGGGGAAGGATTAACAAGGCTCCATACAATTTTGCATTGCTCTACGTCAGGAAAGTTAGGCGCTCCATAGCCACCATAATAGCCTGAATTTTCGGTAGGTTTGACGTAGCTCGGCAAGGACCAATCGTCTTCGCTTGCTACTTGGTTAGATGGGCTTTGACCGAAAAGCCAATTATTTGTAAATAATATTAGGAGGGAAAGTAATAATTGTTTCATGGCAATATGTATGATAAAATGATAACTAGGTCGCGGCAACGATTCTTTAATATTACTGCTAAACATTCCTACAGTAATCTGTACCGTTACCTCTCTGTGATTACTCTTTTACAAACCGTTGGACTATCTCAGTAACTTCCGTTTTAATCTTGATGATGTAAAGCCCTGGCTTAAGATTGTCAAGTGCGACCTCCCCGTTAATCACCACGCCTTCAAGAATCATTCTTCCTTCGACGGACGAGATTTCATAGATCAATCTATCATTTAGATCTCCACTTATCGTAAGAGCGTCTTTAGCAGGATTGGGAAATATATTTAGGCTAAGGTGGTGGGAGTTTGGTGCATTGGCGGTTAGACCAGTAACATTTACCGTTGCAAGGAGAGAGTTATATCCTGTAGTTTCATCCCAAATACCTTTATTTCCTAATCTGATGCTATACAATGGGTTGTCGTGCAAACTTGCATAAGGGTCTGGGAGGTTTAAGTATAGGTCATAGGCACCTGTCTCAATTCCCGTTGGCAATTCCTCGGAAATACTTAGGATTTTGGATTCTCCTTCTCCGGGCAGCCAAATTCTGTTGCCCCTTCCATCTCCATCTATTTTGATGGTATATTTTGTGCCTTTAGCCTTGCTCTTAAATACAATTTCTACATTTCGAGGATTTACTATCCTAGCCCATCCGTCGTTTTTCATAGTCATGCTCATTGTAAATTTCCTATTTGCAGATATGTCCTGGGGGATAGATGCACTAATCAATCTAAATCTATATCCTAACCGTAACCCTATAGCATTAAACTGACCATTTCCCTTCCAGGTTGGTATAGTCATTTCGCCACCTTCGTAGCCACCGCCAAAAGTAGAATAGTGAAAGGCAGTGTAGTGATCTTTTTTCATCAACATTGCACCGTTAAGCTTGTTATAGTCAGTGCCCCAACTGAGTTCTCCCTCCATCAGGGTGTACTTTGTTTCTGGAGTAACAAAATCCCTGTCTTTCTGACCCCACGCATTGAAAAATCCATAACCATTCTCGTCGCCTGCAAAATTTTCTTGA
>DASVUU010000324.1:0-2045 GCA_036386935.1 Cytophagaceae bacterium
AGCTAATGAGTCTTTGTAAATTTGCAAGTTTTTGATGGCCTTGTCGAAATCATGGTTCAAATGGTAAGCTCTTCCCAAGTAGTAATATACTACGAAAGACGCGGCCTTTGCCTCCTCTGCTGCAACTAGGTATGGCAATGCCTTCAACTTTTGATTCGTTGATAGATAACACATTCCAATCAGATAGTTATTATCTGTGGTGTCTTTAGAAACAGCGTTTATTTTTAAAAAGAGATTAAGAGACTTACGGTATTCTTTATTTTGGAAGTAGCTAAGTGCTCTTTCTTCCTGAATTCTTATTCTTTTAGAATTTTTATCTTGAGCGTTAGCTT
Source organism: Cytophagaceae bacterium (assembly GCA_036386935.1). Classification (GTDB taxonomy): domain Bacteria; phylum Bacteroidota; class Bacteroidia; order Cytophagales; family Cytophagaceae; genus DASVUU01. Next base: position 333 of record DASVUU010000324.1, read on the forward strand.
GCCCAGACAAAACCATAACTAATAATAAGGTAAATACTTTTGTAGCAGTGGTTAAATATTTCTTCATTGTTTTATTCTTTTATTAATACAATATTACTGTGCTAACTTGAAGATTTAAAATAAAGTTACTAAAATTTTAATATTTTCGATAAAAAAGGCCTAAAATTGGAGAATTCGAACTATTTCATAGGACTTATCCAAGATTTGAATTTTTAATTATTTAAAATTACTTGATGAGCAAAAAATATAATATTGGAATAATCCAATTAATTTGTCCCGAAATTCAATTTTGATACTGGCCGTAATTAGCGACCATAGAACTAAAAATAACGGTATAAGCAAGTGAAAAAAGTCAAAATGCCTATATTCTAAAAAATCAGAAACAAAAAAAAGACCTGTCTCCAGGTCTTTTATAAATTTATAAATTTGAATTGTTATTACTTACTCCTTTTCGTTGGGCCGCCATTGGGGTTCACATATTCAGTTGTTTTTGCTTTAACATCTTCTCTTGTATTAGTAGATGGCTTTTGTGCGTTGTGAACTTGTCCAGCCTTAGGATTTGGTCCACCCGGCATCGGTATCTCTGTTTTCTTTTTCATAACATCATCTTTATTATACAACATCAGCATTCCCAAACTGTTTAAATCGAGTAATAAGAAACTAGTAACCAGTACCCTACAAGGGACTTTAGTTGTTGATACTCACTTCTGCAAGTAATTCTTTTTTGGGCACGCTTTTTTGATAATTTGGCAAAGACACCTCTTTCATGTATACCATTTGGATCTTCCTTATTCTTTTTTCTATCGGAGACTCTCTATTCCATTTATTCATCAAATAAGAATTGAAATATGGACGGAAGTGGCTATTGGTGGCAAGCAAGATGTTTTCCGAATATTTCCTCCATCGATCCTTATAAAAAGGTCCGCTTCTATAGGAGGGTGAAAGATAATTAATAGAATCTGATCCGTCCAGGTTTACAGCGGAACCATTATTCGTCTCTCCCACAAATACAAACCAACCATCGTCTTTGAATACAGCGGGTGCAAACATTCCCCAGTGTTGATCAATTCTTAGGAGATGAGCAGGAAAATATATTCCAAGTTCTTGGATAGTGGTTTTCTTTCCGAGCATTTCCAAGTTCCAAAGTATGCTATAAAAAATGAGTAGTATAGAAAATATACTCACTAGAAACCTTTCTTTATAGAACTTGACATGGCCATGATCCCGCCTCACGAGCGTTTTAAATTTACTTGTGAATACATCCATCACCTTGGTTGGCACTAACCCTAACAAAGAGACGATCCCAATAACGGGAAAGAGGCCTACATTTAAGCACAATGAAATGCCAATATGCAAGCCTAGGACAATTACTATAAATAGCGTGCGAAAAAAAGTATTGAATACAGGTATAAACAAAAGAAGTGGAATGTACAGCTCCAGGTAATAAACGGAAGCGGTAAGCCATCTTAAGAAGTCATAATGGGGATAGATAAGCTTCCCGACTGGCAAGGCAATTTGGTCTAGGCTTAGTGAATAATATAACGCTGTAAAATCCGACGTCCACTCTGGCGACGTTTTTAGCAAAGCTGAAAAGAAGTATACATAAGCCACCTGAAGCATATAGGCAAGGCCAGCTATCGTAAAAGAGTTGTTTGAAAAGTGAAGGTTATCATAGTTTGATTCGTCTAAACCATATCGCTTATCCCAGGGCAG
>DASVUU010000325.1:0-4720 GCA_036386935.1 Cytophagaceae bacterium
CCAGTCAAATATTGAAAATTTTAAGGAATCCTTCATTCCCATTGTACTTTGGTGTGGCTGTATCTGTGGCCTCATTGCCTTATCAAACCTTTCAACGGCGATGATATTATTTTCTACGTGCTTATTGCTTATGTTCATTGGAAGGGTGCCGATGAAATATCTGGCAATGTTGCTTGTTGTGGGAATATTTGCCGGAACGGTTGCATTATTAGTTGGTCAGCGACTCGGAACTGCGATTAACAGGATGGATAATTTCTTCAATGCCAAAGAAATTCCTTTTCAGGCGGAGCAGTCTTATATCGCCTTAGCTACAGGCGGGGTATTTGGAAAAGGTCCAGGAAACAGTGAGCAAAGGAACTTTTTGCCTCACTCTTATTCAGATTTTATTTATTCCATAATAGTAGAAGAGTATGGATTTATAGGAGGTCTGTTTATAGTATTTCTATACCTAGCACTACTTTATCGAGGTATGAAGACAGTCTCCAAAAGTGAAAGGGCCTATGGCGGACTTTTATCTGCAGGACTATCATTTAGTTTGGTAATACAAGCCATGATAAATATGGGTGTGGCCGTAGGGTTGGGTCCAATTACTGGCCAGCCATTACCGCTATTAAGTATGGGGGGAACTTCTTTACTTTTTACAGGTCTATCACTGGGAATTATATTAAGTGTAAGCAGGGGAGATATCTCCGAATTGCCAAACGAATATTCTAAAAATGTCTGAGAGCAAACGCACATATAAAATTGTAATAAGCGGTGGAGGCACTGGTGGACACATCTACCCAGCGATCGCTATTGCTAATGAAATTAAGCGTTCACTAAAGGATGTAGAGATTTTATTTGTGGGCGCAAAAAATAGAATGGAAATGGAGAAAGTTCCTGCAGCCGGCTACAAAATTGAAGGCCTATGGATAAGTGGAATACAAAGGAATTTATCAAAGGATAACTTATTATTTCCTGTCAAAGTAATTTCTAGCGTATTCGGATCTTATAAAATTCTTAAAAATTTTAAAGCTGACATAGCTGTAGGTGTCGGCGGCTATGCAAGCTGGCCGCTGCTGTATACCGCTTCTAAAATGGGCATTCCGACACTGATACAGGAGCAAAATTCCTATGCTGGAGTAACAAATAAATTCTTATCGCGCAAGGCAAGTAAAATTTGTGTTGCCTATAACGGTATGGAAAAATTCTTTCCTGGTGATAAGTTAGTTGTCACAGGAAATCCGGTAAGGAAAGACATTATTGATCTCGATACTACTAAATCTCAGGCTCTAACGTATTTCGACCTGAATGCAACTTTAAAAACTGTTTTAGTAATTGGTGGTAGTTTGGGCGCGAGAACTATTAATCAGAGCATTGCTAGTCAATTGAATACTTTCAAGGAAAAGAATATTCAATTGATTTGGCAGACGGGCAAGACCTTTTATAAATCCGCCTGTGATCAAGTGAATGCTTTGAATCTATCTTCTGTAGTAAAAGTGAGAGAGTTTATCCAAAAGATGGACTGTGCCTATGCTGCCGCAGACATAGTAATTTCAAGAGCTGGAGCCTTGTCTATCTCTGAACTATGTGTAGCAAAAAAGCCCGTCATTTTAGTTCCATCTCCAAATGTTGCTGAAGACCATCAAACCAAAAATGCGAAGGCCTTAGAGAAAAACAATGCAGCAATACTAGTTTCCGATTCCGAAGCTAACAATGTCTTAGTTTCAAGAGCAATACAGTTATTAGGAGATGAAGAGGCTAAAATGGATTTGTCAAGAAATATTGGGGCAATGGCAAAGCCTTATGCAGCAGAGGAAATTGTAAGGGTAATCAGAGACATTTTAAAAATTTCGGACAATGTACACTGAGATGAAACTAGATACTTATAAGAATATTTATTTCCTTGGAATAGGCGGCATTGGAATGAGTGCATTGGCACGTTGGTTCAATGTCAATGGGTACAAAGTCTCTGGCTATGACAAGACAACAACGGTTCTAACAAAGAAACTAGAGTCCGAAGGAATTGACGTACACTACACAGACTCTCTCGAAGCCATATCTCCTGTCCTTTCAATTAATGACACTTTAGTTGTTTATACACCTGCAATCCCAAAAGATAGTGTAGAATTAAATTATTTCATTGCTGAGAAATTTGTTCTTCTAAAACGTGCAGAAGTATTAGGACTAATTACTTCCAAAATGTTTACCATTGCTGTTGCGGGTACTCATGGTAAAACAACTACATCCTCAATGATCGCACATCTGCTCAAATCGGCTGGGCAGAATTGTGCAGCCTTTCTCGGAGGAATAACACAAAACTACAACACCAATTTATTGCTAAATGAAGGCTTAGAAAATGCAGTAGTGGTAGTAGAGGCTGACGAGTACGATAGATCGTTCTTAAAACTGAGTCCTGATATAGCTGTGATCACTTACATGGAGTCTGACCATTTGGATATCTATGAAAATGATGAGGAGTTTGTAAAAACCTTCAATGATTTTGTAAGAAAAATAAAGCCAGGAGGGGTACTGTACTTTAGGAATTTGGTAGAGTCAGGACTGGATAAAAGCCATACTGTCGAGAGGCAAAGTTTTGGCGCCGCCTCCGGTGATATTCATGCCACTCATATAGAAATAAAGAACGGCCGATTTAATTTTAATGCAGTAGGTAAAGATTTTGAAATAAAAGATATTTCCCTGTTTGTGCCAGGATTTCATAACATCGAGAACGCATTAGCGGCAGTGTCTGTAGCTAAGCGATTGAAAATTTCTGATGATAAAATTAGAGAAGGCTTGGGCTCTTTTAAGGGCGTAAAAAGACGGTTTGAATATATTTTACAAACAGAGAAAATCGTTCTGATTGATGATTATGCGCATCACCCGACAGAAATTGAAGCTTTTTTAAGATCAGTAAGGGCGGTACATCCGGGTAAAAATCTCACGGCCATATTTCAGCCTCACCTCTTCTCAAGAACAAGAGACTTTATGGAGGATTTTGCAACAAGCCTAAGTTTAGCCGATCAGTTGGTGTTGTTGCAAATTTATCCTGCACGTGAGAAGCCTATCGAAGGGATTAGCTCTCAAACTTTGGCTGATAAGGTTAAATTGAATTATAAGACCGTTTGTACGAAGGAAACACTGGTAAATACTTTATCCAAAATCGAAACTGACATCATCGTGCTCATAGGCGCAGGCGATATTGACCAATGCATTGAACCTGTCAAAAACTTTTTAATCGAAAAGTATGCTCTTTAAAAAACTAAAAGTAGGAAAGAGTATTTATGTAGTAGGCATATTGCTGACCTTGCTGGCGTTAATAAGTTTTGTGGATAAAAAAGAGTCTAGAAAAAAGGTAAAGAACATCATTATTAAAATAGATGACAAATACGATAATTATTTCGTGGATGAATCTGAAGTATTGAAATTATTAACGGACCGGTACCAGGATTTTCTTTTAAATAAACATCTTGAAGAAGTGAGTTTAAAGCAGCTGGAGCAAAGGGTTCTAACACATAAGTTCATAAAGGATGCAGATGTCTATAAAGACCATAAAGGAAACATTATTGTAAATATAATACAGCGACAACCCGTGGCCCGCATAGTGTCAACGGATGGACCGCACTGGTATATCGATGGGGAGGGCAAGACATTTCCAACCTCAGAGAAGTTTACAGCACGTGTTATATTGATTGATGGGGATTTTACAAAGGACTTTAAAAGAGATAGTTTTTTCATAAAACCACAGGGAAAGCAATACCTTGAGTTTATTAATGGTGTGAACGGCGACGAATTCTGGAAGGCGCAGGTGGCACAAATATCAATCAACAAATATGGGGAAATATCGATGTATCCTCAGGTGGGAAGTCATACTATTTACTTAGGAACCCCGGAAAGTTACGGTCAAAAACTAAGTAGTTTAAAAATATTTTATAAAAAGGTTCTCCCTCAAAAGGGTTGGAATAAGTATAAAAAAATTAGTACAAAATATAAAAATCAAATCATCTGTGAATAATCTTTATACTATGCAAAGAGATAAAATTGTTGTGGGCTTAGATATAGGAACCACGAAAATATGCGCTATTGTCGGGCGTAAAAATGAGTTTGGAAAACTAGAGATTATCGGGATGGGTAAAGCTGTCTCGGAAGGCGTTATCAGAGGGGTTGTGACTAATATTCACTCGACGGTTGCGGCGATTACCAAGGCCATACGTGAGGCGGAAGAGCAGGCTGGAATAGATATAAAAATTGTGAATGTAGGCATCGCGGGTCAGCATATCAAAAGTTCTATGCACCACGGAAGCATTACCAGGAATTCAAATGGAGAGGAAATTACTATAGAGGATTTGAATAGGCTTACAAACGATATGTATAAAACCGTTATGCCATTTGGTAGCGAGATCATACACGTGATGCCTCAAGACTATACCGTGGATTACGAAGAAGGAATAAAAGATCCTGTCGGAATGTCGGGTGTAAGGTTAGAAGCAGACTTCCATGTGATCACGGCGCAGACAAACGCGATTGCAAACATCAATAAATGTGTGTTAAGAGCTGGACTGGAAATCGAAAACCTTATATTAGAGCCGCTAGCTTCGAGCATCGCGGTTTTGAGTGATGAGGAGAAAGAGGCAGGGGTTGTATTAGTAGATATTGGAGGTGGTACTACTGACATAGCTATATTTCATGACAGTATCATCAGACATACTGCAGTTATTCCGTTCGGTGGAAACATCATCAC
>DASVUU010000326.1:0-1668 GCA_036386935.1 Cytophagaceae bacterium
GGAGCCCCACCGCCTGTGTTAAAAAAGGCTTTAGGTCTAGTAGCGTCAGTAAACCCTGTGGCACTATTGTTTAACTTTAAAATAACACCGGTACGGCTTTCACCCCACATCTGAATATTATTTCCTCCGTACCCTGTAGTAACATTTGTCTTAACCACATTCGGGGCAAAACCTATACTATCTCTGAAAATATAAGTACCATTAGGAACATACACGAATATAGCTGAAGACGGTTGAATGTGTCTATCTGTACCAGGTATCGGAATAGCTGCTTTACTAAAAACAGCCCTGAAAGCCTCCGTATCATCCTCCTGGTCGCTACCATTGGCACCAAAGTCTCTAACATTTATTATAGTTCGGCCTACACTATTAGGCACATTGCCAGTTCCTGGCGGAGTGGCACAGTTTGGCCCCCATCTAAGCGTAGTGGCACTAGTCGGGAAGCTAAAACTCTTACCCTCCGCACTTTGAAAGCCCGTGGTGGGGAGTTGCGCGTTTGAATAAAGGGCGCAGGCCAAAAAGGCCAGCATTAAAAAAAACTTTTTGAAATTTGAAAATTTTCCCGGGAGATTTGCTCTCCTTTCGGGCGTATTGCCCGGTAAGTTGTAAAGTTGGTTCATTTAATTGGGTTTTTAATTAAACACTTAGTTGATTAATTAGGCAGATGTGCCCTTAATACAAATTATGTTAAGAACCCGGCTTTAGAGTGTATCAACTGAAGGTTAATCACAGTTTATACATATTCTACTTTCAATAAAAGCGTTCCCTAATACCAGGTTATTGCTTTTGTGATAATTTTTTGGCTTGAGGTTTATTGGTTCTTAAATGATTAGAAGCCTATTAATTAATTCATGCAGGCATCTATTCTTAGATTACGCCCTCCGAGCGTTTATGGTTTATAGTTATTGGTTATAATTAATCGGAATGTAAAGTACTAATATTATTACATTGATATCCAGTTTGGATTAACTCTATTATACAAAGAGGCATTTTTATTATACAAATAAGGCTTTTTGAAACACTAATATATTTTTACAATTCTAAATTTGCCGCTTAGTCGGATAGAAACTAAGTATTTTCAAAAAATATCCGAAAACTTCTGTAAAAACTCTATCTTAAGGTATTATAAACCAAAAGAAATTGGTTAGCCGTAAAGGCAAACAACTAATTTACTTATTCAAAAAAGAGCGCCATCCCGATTCACGAGCGTTAAGAGATTTCGTAAATGCAGTTCAAAATAAAATTTGAGACTACTGTTTTTAAACCGAAGACTGCTAAAAGAGTCCGTTTTTTAATATTGGTCATTTTTTTTTCGATACTTTCCAGACAAGTATACAGCCAGCAGCTGAAACTCAGCTTTAAGCATTTGTCTACAGACCATAAATCGGAAGGCATCCAGGGTTTCGAGAATAGGTGGGCCGCGTTACTTCCGGGACCAAATTCTTTTTTAAAGACTGATATACGGGAGACGAAAGAAATAACTCTAAGCTATGGGGAGTCCGTTTTTACTTTTGAATTTGCTGCCATCAATTACATCCTTACCGATCAATACGCCTACAAAATGGAAGGTTTTGATAAGGACTGGAATTATGTGGGCAGTAAAAGAATGGCAACATACACCAACCTTGATCCGGGCGAATATATTTTCAGGGTTAAAGCTGCTAACAA
>DASVUU010000327.1:0-1981 GCA_036386935.1 Cytophagaceae bacterium
AATGCTTATTGCAGGTGTGGCGATTCCTGTAAAAAACAAATGTGGAAAGGCTAACATCAGCTGGATAAAAGACAAGGTTGCCTTGTGTATTTATTCAAAAAATGCAAAGCCTACCAGCATCAAGGACAAGGCTAATTTTGTTGACCCAGTAGATTTCGCGCTTATAAAACCGTTAGATATTCCCTTTATTTCGGAAGGTGCCGACAGAAAGCTTATTGTAAATTATGATGGAAAGATACAATGGTATTTTAACAATGATCCTATAGTCGGCGCATCCTCAAAAAATATTATTCCCTTGAAAGCTGGGACTTATTTTGTAAAGGTATTCAATGAGTGTGGGCAATCGGCTAGATCTAGGGACTATCTATTTATTCTCACAGACAAGAAACTACAGAGTGAGCAAACCTTGTCCATAGATGCATTTCCCAATCCTTTTATAGACAATTTTCATATCAAATTATACACTCCAAATTCAGAGAAAGTAAGAGTTAGAGTATTTAATTGTATAGGCAATTTAGTATACCAGCAGGAATATCAATTGAACTCGATTGGTGAGTATGATTTGAATATTTCTATGAATGACCCTCATTTATCAAGCGGGTATTATTTCGCAGAGGTTCAGGTAGCGAATACTACTAAAACAATCAGGCTTATAAAATTGAACACTTGACAACCATTGAATGAATAAATTATTACCCTTCAGCTTTTAATAAATGAAAGCAATTATTAGAAACTCTATACTCTTTAACATACTTGTTTTGCTTTGCTTAACCATCGTTAGTATGTCGGCAAACGCACAAATGCAGTTTGACCTTAATCTAAGGCAGCTACTTAATGGTGATTCAGTCGACATACAGATTCGGGTAAGAAATACAGGAGATGCTTTGGCCTTCGGTACCTCTAACTTCGTTTTCAATGTCGACACCAATCTATTGGATATCACGAAGGTCAGACTGAAAACCCGGGGACCATGGAGTAACAAGTACAACCCAGAAAAATACAACCCAAGCCTTTTGGGTTATAATGAAAACTATGTAAATCTCACGATAGACGAAGTTACTAATCCGACAGGCGGAGCAGGACCGTATTTCTTGCCGAAGAATAAAGACACTATTATTGCAGTGTTGTCAATTCCTATAAAATCGTGCGTCAGTCAAAATGCTATTTCATGGAGGATGACTGCACCCTTCGGCGATATAAGAAAGTGGAATAGTAACGGTAGCATTCGTGATAGGGCAAGTTTTTTTAACGCAAGCTCCATAGCGCTTTGTGCACCTCCAACCGCAATTCTGCAAGTTTCGCCAGGTGTAACAGTCCCTCCGGGAACGTCAGCCACTTTCAAGGTGAACATTACTTCCCCAGGTACCATTGATAGCATTTATTTTTACCTCAATAATGTGTTGGTCCAAAGAGGCAAGTCTTCTTCCTATACGCTTCCTGTAGTCGCAGCTGGAGATAGTGTATCTGCTAAGGTATTTGATTGTTCATGTGTCACAAACACTAATGTAATTAAAATGAAGATCGGGTGCGATGCTTCGTTTACAGGGTTACAAGGCACATATTGCACATCAAGCTTCTCCTCGAAGCTTGTTCCAGCTACAAGCGGTGGAATATTTCAAGGGCCTGGAGTAAACTTCGGAGCGGGAATATGGTATTTCAAACCGTTTGATGCGGGACCAGGGGCCCATACCATCAAGTATATATTACCATGTAAGGATACTGTAACGAAGATAGTAGTAGTTGACGCGGCACCATGCAATACTCAGAACATGGATTCTCTTGCAAAAGGGATTATATATGTTGCTACACCAAGGGGGATCTTTACTACCTGTGAGGGAGAAATTTATACAACTACTGACAACGACCAAATAATAAAGATCGACTCGTTCGGTGTAAGAACGGTTGTAGCTGGTGTTTTTGGTTCTAAAAATTTTCAAAACGGCCCTGCGCTCACAGCAAAGTTTAATTTCCCTACAGGAAT
>DASVUU010000328.1:0-1600 GCA_036386935.1 Cytophagaceae bacterium
GGATTCTCTTGCTATAAGCAAAATTACATCACCAGATTCAACTCGTGGCTTTACCTTATTCCAAAAAATTAATGCTTTTTCTTCAGTGAATGGGTGCATGAACCCGACTGATGCTCCATTTTTAACTACGTCTACCGTCACCTCTGCCAGGCTTTGCATGGTTGCAGGGTCTAATAAAGCTTTTTCAATGTGATAGCTTGTGTCCATAGCTTCTATTTCTTTGTGTCTGATGTATCTTTACCTTTTCTCTTGCTATCTAACTCTCTTCTCTGATATTATCTACAACTCTAATTGCTGTATTAGTTGAAGCCTCTTCACGATAGAGCTTGGCGGCAAGATTGTTCCTGGCGATAAAACTGAATTCGCACCTATCTTAGAATCATCGCCAACCAGCGCTCCAAATTTTTCAATAAATGTAGGGATGACCTTAGATTGGTAAAAAACAGAAATCATTTTATCAAGCCGTTCATTATAATGGTTAGCAGTGACAGCACCCGCTTCAAAGTTGACTCTGTGACCTATGATACTGTTCCCAAGAAAATTAAAATGTGCTATCGAAGACCCAGAACAGACAATACTTTGCTTGATCTCACAATTAGCACCAATTTTTACCGACTTGTCCAAAAACACGCCTCCTCTTAAGTAAGAATTAGCTCCAATGAAACAATCTTCCTTGACAATGATCGGTCCTTTCAATATTACGTTTTGCTCAACAACTGCTGTTTTGTGAATTGCAACATTTTCTATGATTTCATAATTGGCATCAAGTTCGCCAATATGCGCAAACAAAATATTTGTTAAATTATTGGTTATCTCCCAAGGCATAGGGCTAAGTCCCGTATTAATTATTGATGAAAATTGCTTTATGAAATTGTTAATAATGATCATTGCCTTGATTAATTATAAGCCAGCAGTCTACCGTTCAAAGATCTATTTTGCACCAAAACAAGAGCTCGTGCGGTCCAACAATTAATACACTTGTTTACTCATATAGCTCCTTGATATTTGCATTACTTAACTCAAAAAATAAATCTCCCATTTTTTGAGTGACCGCTTTAAAAAATCGCTCTCCTTTTTCTCTTGTTGCTAAGGTAGGATTTCCAACGCCTGTGTCTGCAGATATTTGAGACCACTTTCGTTCAGCCCAAACGAATCCTTCAGAAAAAGCCTTTATCTTATGCTTCTTTTCTTTTCCATCTCCCCATTTTTCCTTGGGCAAGACCAATTCTGGCTTTAAATAAAGAAGAAGGCTCGTTTCCATCTCGTCTGCATGGTCGCCGGGATCATCAAAATATTTACGTCGATCGACACATTGTGGCCAATTTGACACACAGATAAACATCTCTGGAAATCTAAAGCCTAGCTCTCTTACAATGGATTTGAAATCATTGCCTCCATGACTGTTAAAAATCAAGAACTTCTTTATCCCCTGCCTATTTAAAACCTCTGCTATATCCTTCAAAACCGCCAATTGTGTACTGGGCGTTAGATTCATATCAAGGAAAATATCAGTTTGCCCTGTATTGACGCCAAAAGGAATGGTTGGGAGAACAATCACCTTGCCCCCTTTCTCCCAGGCTATTCTGGCTGATTCGGCAGC
>DASVUU010000329.1:0-10796 GCA_036386935.1 Cytophagaceae bacterium
GTTGGACAAATAGTAAAGTCTGCAGACATAAGTAAAGAGCAAAAATTAATGGCTCGTACTAAGCTAGAAAAGCTTAAAGCAAGAATCGTCGCTGGTGAAAAATTTTGTGATCTAGCCAAGGAATTTTCTGAAGATCCTGGGTCTGCCAAAAACTGCGGTGAATTAGGTTTTTTCAAAAAGGGGGAGCTTGTTCCGGAATATGAAGCTGCTGCGCTAAAACTGAAGCCGGGTGAGATGTCTGGAATGATAGAGTCTGATTATGGATTCCATTTGATACAAATGATTGAGCGCCGATCCAATGAATTTAGCACCAGGCATATTTTAATAAAAGCTAATTCATCAGACAAAGACTTGAGTTCCGCAGAACATTTTCTTGACAGTCTTAGGCGCAAGATTCAGAATGACAGTATAAGTTTTGAGAAGGCCGCCAAAGATAACTCCGCAGACAAAGCGACATCAGTAAATGGAGGTTTGTTTTTTGACGAAAAGACTGGAACGAGCAAGCTTGCTGTTGAGGGTTTGGACCCAGGAGTGTTTTTCATTATTGACACTATGCAAGTTGGGCATATTACCCCGCCATTAAAAGTAAGATTAGGGGATGGTACGGAAGCAATGAGAATAATCTATTATAAATCCAAAACACCTCCTCACCAGGCAAATTTAAAAGACGATTACCAAAAAATTTATAAGGCGGCATTAAACGAGAAAAAAAATCGGGAATTGAGTGCTTGGTTCGACAAAACAAAAGGAGAGGTCTATATTGATGTTGACAAAGAATACCAAGCTTGTAAGCTTCTTTTGAATACTCCTTAGTAAATAAAATTTCCTTCTATGACTGAATATAAAAATGACGTTGATGCCGCCAATGCGCTGGCGGAGAATTTTAAAAGGTTAAAATCTGAAATTTCAAAAGTCATCATTGGTCAAGAGGAAACCGTTAGTTTGGTACTTACGGCTATTTTTTGTCAGGGACATTGCCTCCTAGTAGGAGTGCCAGGCTTGGCAAAAACACTTTTGATAAACACCATTGCTTCAGTTCTACATTTAGATTTTAAAAGAATCCAATTTACGCCGGACTTGATGCCTTCAGACATCTTAGGTTCTGAAACTTTGGACGCCTCGCGAAACTTGAAGTTTGTAAAGGGCCCAATATTTTCAAACATTATTTTGGCGGATGAAATAAACCGTACCCCTCCTAAAACCCAGTCTGCTCTGCTAGAGTCGATGCAAGAATACTCGGTGACGATCGGGGGGCAAAACTACAAATTAGACAAGCCGTTTTTTGTTCTGGCAACACAAAACCCGATTGAGCAAGAGGGTACCTATCCATTGCCAGAGGCACAGCTAGATAGATTTATGTTTAGCCTTACCTTAGACTATCCTTCTTTTGATTCGGAGGTGCAGATCGTGAAAAATACTACGAGCTCCTATTCCAATCCACCTTCGGCTATTATAACTTCAGAGCAGATTATTCAGTTTCAACAATTGGTAAGAAGGGTTCCAGTGGCGGATAATGTAATTGAGTATGCAGTTAAATTGGTTCACAAAACAAGAAGTACTAGTGATCATGCTTCTGATTTGGCAAAAAGCTATCTTGAATGGGGCGCTGGTCCCCGAGCTTCACAGAACTTGATTTTAGCAGCGAAATGTAACGCTTTGTTTAATGGGAAATACTCTCCTGACATAGAAGATGTAAGGGCAGTGGCTTTACCTATATTAAGACATAGAATAGTGAGAAATTTTAAAGCTGAAGCGGATGGCGTTTCAGTTGATGAGATTGTTAAAAAACTTCTTTAAGAATGATCAGATTTTTATTTTTGACGGGCCTCCTAGTACTTGGATTCAAAAGCTCTCAGGCTCAAGAAAAGATATATCTCTGGCCGGAAGGTGCTCCCTTTGCGATGGGAGCTGCTGAAGAAGATAAGCCTTCTATTACAGCCTATTTTGCCCCTAAAGACAAGGCAACGGGTGCTGCTGTAATAATTTGTCCAGGAGGAGGATATGTAACTCTAGCAGCATCGCATGAAGGAGACAGCGTCGCGCAATGGTTTAATAAACTTGGGATTACAGCATTTGTATTAAGATACAGAGTGGGCACTTGGGACCACAAAAAGTATCAGCATCCAGTTCCTTTTATGGACGCTACAAGAGCAATGAGAATAGTGCGAAGTCGTGCGAAGGAATGGAGTATAAATCGTGAGAAAATAGGAATAATGGGATTCTCTGCTGGCGGTCATTTGGCATCAACGGTCGCTACTAGGTTCGATGGTGGTAATTCTAAATCCAAGAATAGTATAGATAAACAAAGCTCCAGACCAAACTTTTTGGTACTGGTTTATCCTGTTATCACTCTAAATACGAAGTATGCCTTTAGGTTCGGCAGAGGAGTGCTTTTGGGAGACAATGCAAGTCAAGCTTCGATAGATAGCTTATCGAATGAAACGCAAGTAACCTCTCTGACCCCACCAACTTTTTTAATGCACAGCAACGATGACGGCGTGTATCCAGAAAATAGTGTATTGTTTTATATGGCGCTACGTGAAGCCAATGTGCCGGCTGAGCTCCATATTTACGAAAGAGGCGGACACGGCTACGGACTGGGTAGGGATCCCATCACTAGCACATGGCCCGATAGGCTGAGAGATTGGTTGAGGAATCAAGGCTTGTTAAAGTAGGCAGATAGTATTCTCACTTCCCATTTTATTTTCCACCAGCCCTTAGCAAAACTCTATTTGTTTGAAAACTATATTATTTTTAAATTAAGATGGATTATTTTTATAAATATTGCGCTTAATTATTCTATTTTTATAATTGCATAGGAAAAAATCATCTCTATTTAATATAAAAAGCCTTTAACTATTTTAAACTGTTAGTAACAGTTATCGTACGTGGAGGTGTATTAATTTAGAGAATGCTTTACCATATAGATACGTATAGCCGACTGCCTAACTATGTGCTAGCAGGTTTATCAATAGACAATTAAAATTTTTGAGGAAAAAGATTTGATGAAAAGACGTGATTTTTTCAAATCTGGAGCATTAAGTGCTTTGGCAGTAACCAGTATTCATCCTGCTTTTGCAGCATTGCCTAGCTTATCTAAGCCGCTAGGAATAAAATCCACAACTAGTCAAAGGGTAATTTCTGAGTCCTTGAAGCAAGGGAGCTCTGGGCTAACTTTGGGTGGTATAGGCACAGGAGGTATTGAGATAGGTCATGACGGTGCCTTATATAACTGGAGGATCTTCAATAATTTTCCTAAAAGCTCTGGCGCGCCAATAAAATTTACACAAGACGATCTATTATACTTTATCATCAAATACCAGGAAGGACAGAAGCCTCCGGCTTTAAGGATGCTAAAGCTTCAGGAGGAGGTTTTGTTAAACAAAATAACCGTACTAAAAGGTGTTGAGAAAGTACATTTCAAAGCTACCTTTCCATTCGCGACCTTTAAATACCATGATGCGGATATGCCTTTCGAGGTAGAATTAGAAGCCTCAAGTTTCTTTATTCCCAACGATTTAAAAAATTCGGCACTTCCTGCTATAAATTTTGATTTTAAGATCCATTCAAAGAGTGCTAAGCCTGTAGACATTTCGCTGGTAGGTTGTTTTAGAAATACGGTTGGCTATGATGTGATTGATAAACAATATGCAGCCAAATTAGAAACTATAGGTGGCAACCACATTTGCACAATGGCGTGTCACGGCATAGATGCTAAACATACATCCTACGGCTCAATTACACTTTCTTCGCCAGCAACAGATACTGCTTATCTGCTTGGGTGGGACAACAAGCAGAAATTTTATGATAATCTCCTACGAGAAGCGGTACTGCCGAATCTGGACTTGACCCCGGATAGGAATGCAATGGATAGAAATACTGGCACCTTAAAAGCCGGTGAATTTGCGTATTCGTCCCTTTCTGTTTCAAAAACGCTTTTCTCTAATGAGTCGATAGAACATAACTTTTTATTCACGTGGAATTTTCCTAACCAGTATAATCAAGGTTTTCAAAATATTGAAGGCAATTACTATTCGAATTATTTTTCTACTTCTAACGCCATTGCAGAGTATGTGATAGCTCATAAGGAGTCTTTATACAAGCAGACGAAGGCCTTTATAGACAACTTTTATGATACCAGCTTAGAACCATATGTTTCGGATCAGATAAACTCTCACTTGAATACCCTGGTCAGCAACTCCTGGTTGAATCAGAGAGGGGATTTTGGAATCCAACAGGGCTTATCTTCTGACAAAGCCTTTGGTGAGATTTCCACAGTTGATGTGGGTATGTTTACATGTCCCGTTATCTCTCTGTTTCCGCAATTACAAAGAAATATAATGAAGGCTCATGAAAGAGTCATGATCAGCGGATCGGACAAGACATTTAAAATAGGCCCTGATTTTGCGAAGCTGATAAAGGGAAATAAAAAGGATGTCCGATTGGATCTCCCGATGCAATATGTGATAATGGTATTGCGAGACTTTTTCTGGACGAACGACAAGTTATTCTTAGAGCAAAGGTGGCCCTACATTACAAAGGCGCTGGACTATATGCTCGAGCTAGATGTGAACCAGGATTCCCTGCCAGAAATACCAGCGTCAGAAAAGGCCATTTTAGAAACTCCAATGTTTGGGGTGTCTAGCTATATCTCTACGCTATGGATATCAGCACTTGCTTCCGCAGTAGAGGGTGCGAAAGTTCTAAATGACTATAAGGCACAGGTGCGATATTCGGTTCCTCTTGAGAAAGCTAAAAGAGTTTCAGAGGAGAAACTTTGGAACGGAAAATACTTTAGATTCTATAATGACGAAGCAAATGGGAAGATGAACGACGGTTGTTTTACCAATCAACTTATCGGTCAATGGACAAATAGGATGTCTGGCCTAGGCAATATTTATTCTCAAGAAAAGACTCATAGTGCACTAAAAAGCATTTACGAAATGTCTTATAAACCCCATCGAGGGGTGCTCAATTGTTCTTGGAAAGAAGAGCACTCAATAGATAAAGAGCACAAGGATGAGTGGCACAAGTATTCTAATAATATTTCATCAGGTACAGAACTAGGTTTTGCTTCTCAACTCATTTATGAGGGATTTTACGAGGAAGGTTTAAGTGTCATAAAAACAGTACATGACCGTTACAAAGCAACAGACAAATATTTTGACCACCAATTAAATGGAATTGGACACCAATATTTGCCACTTTCTTCTTGGACAATTTTGAACGCACTCCTTGGACTTGAGATAAACTGCCAAACCTATTCGTTTTCCCCAAAGCTGCCAGGTAAATATTATAAAGCATTTTTCGCTGCACCAGGCTTCACTGCACATTTTACTAAAAATTACGATTTGTTTACTATAAAGGTGTTGACGGGGAAAATGTCATTCAATACATTAATAATACCTGATATTGACCTTAAAAATAAGCCTATAAGAGTAACGGTTGAAAATAAGGCGACGGTTCCAAATATAAAGTATCTGAATATTGGGCATCCAACAATCCACATAAACTTTAAAGAGACACTTGTCTTGGAAGATATGCAGAGTTTGAAGATAAACTTTAACTAAGGTCTGTCTGCATATTTAAAAATATAATCAAAGGTTATTACCTTTAAATGAAATTCGATTTTAGATTAGTATTCCTGACACTTTTACAAATGTCTTCAGGCTGGCCCTGCATCATTTTCGATAAAAATTAATGGATTAAATGCTTTTGTTATTGGGGAAGACTTTACGAGAATCGCCTTAAATAACTTAGACTTATGTTTGAAAAATTACAGTGGCCAATTTCGATATAAAGTGGATGTAAGGAAGTAGAAGAGGCAAGGGAAAGATTTGTGAGAAATACACTGTAGCGGATGCCATCATAAATGATTCCACGATCCATTCAACGAATTTTGGGATGGCCGGCAGGAACATACGTATATTTCTATAAGTACATTAATAAGAAAGAATTGTGAAAAAAGTTTTTAGAATTATTCATTTGGGGCTTGCCTTGCTCTACCTGGTTTTGGCTTCTATTTACTCAAGCGCCTTCGCTGCTAAGGTAGATACTGTAAAGGTTTTTAGTAAAGCGATGAATAAAGAGGTTCCCGCGGTAATTATAACACCTAAATCTTATCAAGTTTCCAAGGGCCTACCGGTACTATATCTTCTACATGGCTACTCAGACGATCATAAAAAGTGGGTGAATACGGTGCCTTCTATAAAGGAATTGGCTGATAAATACAATATAATCATAGTTTGTCCTGACGGTGGATATGGAAGCTGGTATTTGGATAGCCCGATCCTCAAGGGTCATAAATACGAAACCTTTATTTCGACAGAGCTTGTCGACTTTATAGATAAAAACTATAAAACAAATCCGCATAAGGAAGGCAGAGCGATTACTGGCCTTAGTATGGGCGGGCATGGGGCTTTGCTGAACGCGATAAATCATTCTGAAAAATATGCTTGTGCGGGGAGTTTGAGTGGAGCAGTTAATTTATTGTTCGAGAGCGATAAAGACAATTCGCTCAAAGACCTAAAAAAAGATATCAGCCTTAAACTCGGTGATATTAGTAGTAGCAGACTTGCATGGCAGGCGCATTCAATTGTTTACCTAATTGATAAAATAAAAGCGGCAAATCTGCCCATAGCAATAGATTGCGGTGTGTACGATTTTTTGATAGAAGACAATAGAACATTACATAAGAAGTTGTTGCAAGCAAACGTCTCACATGACTATACAGAACGGCCTGGAGTGCATGACTGGAGCTACTGGGCCAATGCGATAGAGTATCAAGTCTTATTTTTCAGTCGTATCGTTCAAGCTAAAAAATGAGCTAAAATTCATGAATTCTTTGAGGGATATTCCATCTCAGAGCCAATGAATATTGTACCATGGAGTTCGACATTTTTTTACTTTCCATACTTCTCGTTAGTAGCACAGCATCTATAAATAAATTGTGTTTCAGCATGTAAGACGCCGTTGCGCTGACGATCGTTAGATTGTAGGAATTCGGGCCTGCCAAATCATAGCCAAGCTCTTTATTTTTTGGACGAGTATTGTATGATAGAAAGATATTGGTCCCAGTGTTTTCGGTGGAGTCAGGCATCCCAATCTTTGCATAGATTATTTTACCCGTGAGGTTCAAGCGATTTAACGGTTGAAACCTTAAAATCCCAATGGCCTCGTAAAAATTCGCTCCCAGGGGATGCGCCAGGGCTTGATTAAAGTGAGTATATGCGGTATAGTTGTCTTTGTGACTATAAGTAAATGGTCTTACTATATTTCCCTCAAGTTGTAAATCTAAATTTTTTATTCCAACTACGTCAATATACTTCAATCCAAGTTGCAACGCCTGTTTGTTTCCCCACCAGCCATCACGCGCTTTTATATGAGATAATAAGAATTCGTCAAGTACTATCTGGCCATAAAGGGAAAAATGTTTTAAAAATTTGTATTTAAAATCCATCCCCAACATCGCATTGTCTTCGCTTCCATTTTGTTGTTCTATAGACCGGTAGAAAATAATTGGATTCAAATATCCAACATCGAACCTGCTTCCGCCAATGGAGTCTCGACGGCCTATTATTACTGATTCAAAGATGCCTATATTCAAGTTTTTGGTGACATTATAGCTAAGGTGATGGAACGCTAGATATTTTTTTGGAAGTAGTTTATTCAGATAGAAAACATCCGCAGTAAGCTCAGCAAAGATGTTTTGGTAGTTAAGTTTCCAAACTTTGGTATTAATTTTTAGGAATGTATAGTTACTAGAGAAGTCTGATAAAATGAGGGACCTGTATCCATTGCCAATAAAGTTTTTATCATGTCCGAATTGGGCTTGTATATTTTTGGTTAAGCTGAACGTGATGTACCCTCTGGCGGTTATAAAATCAACTCCATTTTTTTTAAATCTTTTGGTATATCCTTCACCAGGAGCGCCAATACCGAATGTATTTGAAAACCCTGGATAGTCGTAGACGTATTGTGGAAATATCGCTTGATTGTCTGTTAGAAACGCATAAAACCCTACTTTTCTATTGACACTTCCTCTAAGCTCAAGACCTCTTGTATTGATAAAGGTCCTTTGAGAAGGAGAAGTAATGGCTCCAGCAGAAAAGTAAAGCACAGGGTTGATGTGGAGGTCAAAAACTGAATCCGAGTGCGAGAAAAAGTCACTTTTTTGGGTGTAAAAATATTTTAAGATTGGTTTGTTTGACCTAGAATTTGGTGCAAGTGCCCATTCATTGTTATCATTTTGAATATAAGCAAGATTGAACTTGTCTTTGGGGGATAGTGAGCTGTCATTGGATAAGCTATCGGTCAAGCTTCCTATTGTTTGCCTACTAATAGGTTTGGCGGAAAGATGTAATGGTGGGATCGATTCCTGACTCTTTATTTCAAATCTGTCAATAAGGTGATAATAGTCTTTATTTGAAACGGGGATATAAGAGCTCTGCGCAGACAATTTGAAAAAGCTGATAGCACTAATCAATAGCACTAAAAAGAGAGGATTAGTAGACATATGCTTGGTTTGTGAATTACAAAGTAAACAAATAGGTGGATTATAAATAAATCTTCGTGAGCACCTCTAAAATAATTCTTACAATAATTGAGAAATTAAGGCATTAACCTATAAATTGTAATCAGTTTTTTTAATTCTGTCAAATGTTGCTTATACACTCCCAGCTAATCAATAATCGTGTAGCCTATATTTTTAAGTTTTTATTTGGTGATATTTTAAAAGTAGACTTTCGCTTGACAGACAATCATTCAGAGTTTATAGATTATAAAGGAGCGAAATTTTCCTATGGTCGTACTGCATTTAATGACCGAGCTATTCCTCATTTTGCTTCAGTGGATCTGCTGTTTGAAACTGACGTTTACAAGCAAAATATAGAGTTCGAAAAGGCGAATGAAACAAGTGGAGAGGTTTATTTTTATAAAGTGAAAGACGGTACCTTACCTTTCGATGTTTTTGCTTCTTCTTTTTATTTACTCACCAGGTATGAGGAGTATTTGCCTCATGTGAAAGATAAATATGGCAGGTTTAATCCTGAAGACGCAGCCGCTTACAGGGGAAATTTTTTAGATAGGCCATTAATAAATAGCTGGGCAATGCAGCTGAAAGAAATCTTGCTAAAGCATTATCCGACGCTTCATTTTCCTTTCATCCCTTTCGTATTTAAGCCAACAATCAATATTGACAATGCTTATTCTTTTAAATATAAAGGTGCAGTAAGGATCATTTTTTCTTTACTGGGACTGCTGATAACTTTCAACTTCAAAACATTTTACCAACGGATGCTTATTCATCTTGGAATGGAAAAAGATCCTTTTGATACCTATGAAAAGCAACTGAGCATAAATAAACAATACAACCTAAAACCTATCTATTTTATATTACTTGGTAACAATGGCAAGTTCGACAAGAATAATTCATTTAGAAATAAAGGTTATATTAACCTCATTAATAAATTAGAAAAGGAAGTTGAAATAGGGTTCCATCCGTCCTATATCTCATGCCGATCGGAGAAGCAATTGGTAACAGAGAAAAGTCGCTTAGAGAAAATCATTGGTCGAAAAGTGACTAAAAGCCGACATCATTACATCAAATTAGATCTCCCAATAACTTATCAATTGTTGACTAAGGCAGGAATAGAAGAGGATTATTCTATGGGGTACCCTACAAAGATTGGCTTTAGAGCAAGCACTTGTACGTCTTTCAACTTTTTTGACCTTCAAAAAAATGAGGAAACAAATCTGAAGGTTCATCCTTTTATTATAATGGATTCTACGCTAAAAAAATATTTGCATGTGAGGTCGAAAGATGTCATTACATATTTATTGCCCCTCGTAGAGTCAATAAAGAAGACAGGCGGTACTTTTATGTTTATTTTCCACAACGAATCAATGGGCGGTGGCAAAGTCTGGAAGAACTGGGGAGAAGTTTATGAACGATTTATAAAATTAGCGTTGGCAAAATCCGTTGAATAGATAAGAAATATGTTTGAACTTGATAAGACCAACTCTATCGCTAATCATTTCCTGGCTGAATTGCGAGATAAGTCACTACAGCTAGACACTCTTAGATTTAGAAAAAATTTGGAGAGAATAGGAGAAATATTGGCCTATGAGATCTCAAAAAGCTTCAAGTATAGTCCTGCTCACATAGCTACACCACTGGGTGCAAAGGACATTTCTTTGATGACGCAAAATCCTGTGCTAATTACTATACTTAGGGCCGGATTACCGTTCCATCAGGGGTTTCTAAATGTTTTTGATAAAGCAGAATCTGGCTTCATAGGGGCGTGCAGAAGCGGCGAAGATGGGAATGGTTCGTTCGAAATTATTACCGACTATATAGCTTGCCCAAGTTTAGAAGGGAGAGATGTGATAATAATTGACCCTATGTTGGCCACTGGAAAGTCTGCGGTTGCTGCAATTCAGCACTTAGCAAAGTTTGGAAATCCCCTATCTTTGCATTTCGCCGCTGTGATAGCAAGCGCTACAGGCGTAGAATATGTCCAAAGATGCAACCCTAAACACAAAATTTGGGTTGGTTCAATTGACGAGACCTTGAACAGCAAGGCCTACATTGTCCCAGGGCTAGGAGATGCAGGAGACCTATCTTTCGGAATCAAGCTGGATATTGCAAAATAAGTCAAAATAATCTTGTTAAAGTTATAGAAATATGGTAAATTCATAATAATGATTGAGGAGATTCTAAAATATATTGCAGTTTTTTTAACTAGTGCATGTAAGTTCATTGCCGGCCCGTTGTTAGGTGTAGGCTCGGGATTGTC
>DASVUU010000330.1:0-3727 GCA_036386935.1 Cytophagaceae bacterium
GGCCAATGTTGTGCCAAATGCCTTAATAAAATGAGCAAAAACCGACTAGATCAATTGAAAATAATGCTCGAAGAGGAGCCCAATGATCCCTTTTTAATTTATGCCATAGGTACAGAACTTTTAAGCAGCGATGCCTCGCAAGCAAGGGTTTACTTCGAGAAGCTGCTTACCGAATATCCCGATTATGCAGGAACCTACTATCATGTGGCACAACTATATGCTGATTTGGGTGAGAGGGAAAAGTGTATTGCTAGCTATGAAAAAGGATTGCAGGTATTGTTAGCGCAAAAGAACACGAAACTTTACAACGAACTTCAAAGGGCGTACAGAAACTTCTTGGATGAAGAAGAGGACTAGGTTACTTTTCCATCTTATCTAGGTTGATACTTTTGTTTTTGTAGAACGACGGGCAGGGCAACGGCCTCGCATTCTTTCTGTTTTTATAGGGGATGTTCCACTCATAAATCAATGAAATTTCATGGGCTCCGCGCGTGTTGTTTATGCTAAGCGCAGATAAGGTCAGATCAAAACTGTAACAAAAGCTGAGCCGTTGATAGTTGAGTCCAGCCATAAATATAATAGATTCATTGTTCGCGTAACCTGCATAGTTTTTAATTGGCAATCCTCGATACCAAATTCCCACCATCACTGGCTCGTTTATAAAATACATTCCTACGTCCAGCTGATCAAATTTACCCTGACTCTTGTATAAAAGAGTTGGCACCAGGCTTCGCTCTTTCGACATTTCAGAATATCCTTTCTTCACGCTTTGCTTTCCAACCGGCAGTCTTATTCCCGTTTGGAATGAATACTTTATCGGGAGTGGCAATCTAGGTTCTGCAAAAGCTTGGTTAGGTCTATTTAAATGATGAGTAGATACCCCAAACCAGGCATTGTTACTAAATAACACTCCCCCTGCCGAGATGTCAGGATAGATGTTATTTCCCGCTCCTACAATTTGATCGTTAGTTAAGTCTCCAGTAGGCCCATTTTCATTAATTTGATCGCCAAAAACCAGTTTAGAGTAATCAATATCTCTGATCACCAATCCCGCTTGAACGCCCGGCCGAAAAGACCACTTCCTTGATATGTCAAACTGGTAAGAGTAAATGCCGCTGATCTCTGTCGTAGAAAGATTTCCCTTGCCTTGCCTGTCGCGAAGCAACAAAAAACCTACCCCACTATTTATTGATTCAATATTGTGATCAAAAGATGCAGCCATCGTCACATAAGCTACAGGCTTTGTGACTCCTGGCCATTGATTTCTATAATTCAACACAGCCCTTGTGTTATTCCCCGTCCCTGCATAGGCAGGATTTAGATAAAGGGGTGCATTGTAAAACTGTGAAAACTGAGGGTCTTGAGCACGACAGATTGAAGAACTAAAAAGTACAAAAACTACACTATAAAAAATTCTGACAAACTTCATTGATTTCGAATGTGGCAAAATAAAATGCTAATAATTTTTAAATTTATAAACTTAGAGAATAGACTTATCACTTTCCATCAATTTTTTTGGGCGTGACCCAAGGGTCGGGCCATCCGCTGTACTCCTCGTCTCGCGAACAGCGAGACTCTGGGGTGCCGCTGCTGTCCCTCATGCAAAGTTCAACTCATTAGTGAGTTGTCAAAGGCTCAAGCTGGCTGTATCCTATCTCAATTTATCACGCCCGCTCAGACTGATTGAGTGTTGAATTCGAAATTTTTGCTTTTGTTTGGTTAAAACCATAAACTTTCCCACACACATATTGTTCAGTCAGAAAATTGATATAGTACAAAAACACTCGCTCTAAAATACAGTTTATAAACTGAGTAAAATATTATTTATTGTCAGGTGATTTTCAACCCTCTTCTATTCTTTTTCTTCCTAATTAGCCAGCTAGCTTTTTCACAAAATCTTATAGATTTGGGAAATGATACACTGATCTGCGACTATACAGGGTACGAGCTAAATACCAATGGTGATCCATCCAATACTTACCAGTGGTCTACCGGAGAATCCTCCCCGAGCATAAGGGTATTTGAGAATGGCACCTATAGTGTAAAAGTAACAACGCCGACTGGACAGCAATACACCGACCAAGTCGATGTCACCTTCAAATTTGAAAGATTTAAACAGGCCAACAATTGGTACTTCGGGAATGGAGGCGTTATAAAATTTGATCCAAACTCTTTGCAGCCCACGTCTACTGCAGGCACCGCCAATTTTAACTTTCCAGGTGGCAGCTCCTCCATTTCTGACAATGAAGGGAATCCACTTTTTTATACAAATGGCTCGACAATTTACAATAGAGATAATAATGTAATGGAAACGGGTCTTACAGGAGATCCTGCAGCCACGCAAAACTCTATTATTGTCCCAGACCCAGGAAGTGCAGAGATATTTTTTCTTTTCACCATAGGCAACGGCGCGCTCAGCTATTCTACAGTAGACATGCGGCTCAACAACGGCTCAGGTGGCGTGGTGAAAAAGAATATACCCCTTGCCAATGGCGTGGAAGATAAAATAACTGCAGTAAGAACTACAGACGGCAAAGCTATTTGGGTCATTACGCACTTGAAAAACAGCAATACATTTTTAGCGTATAAAGTATCCCGTTCCGGAACGACAGAAGCAACCGTTGCACCTGTGGTACAATCCTCAGTAGGTACCATTTCCTCCGGGCAAAAAGGTTATCTTAAAGCCTCCCCTTATGGAACACGTTTAATGATGGCGTCAGGCGCCACTCAATTGTTTGATTTTAACAGCAATGATGGTACAGTGGGAAATCCAGTGATTTTTGATGTACTTAATTCATATGGCGTAGAATTTTCAAAGGGTGGAAATAATGTCTATATAAGCACGCCTTCCGGAACTGTCTATCAGGCCAATATTAATTTACCCACGGCCGACTCAATCAGAAAGTCTTTGACGCCAATTTATCAAGACAATCAAACCAACTTTACGGGAATGCAACAAGGGCCCGATGGAAGAATTTATATTTCCAAAAGTGGTGTAGGAAGCAATTCTGTAGCGGTGATCGAAAATCCTGATGCTCCGGGTGCATTAAGCAGATTTAACCCCAGCGGATTGGCTTTAGCTGGCGGTACGGGAAACTTCGGCATCCCAAACTTCATACAACATTACTTTGCATATCCATCCGGTCCTTACTTTATATCAAAAGATACCTGCGTCAACCAGCCTGTAGCATTCTTTGGCCATTCACCGTTTGAAACGAAGCCTTATATAAAATTAAATTACCAATACTTTTTCGGGGACGGGACTTCGGTCAATACAAAAGATGCCATCCATAGGTACAAATCCCCTGGCCAATATGAGGTCAAGTTTGTTGTTACCACACAAGAGTGCGGGTCTGATACCGTGAGACAGCTTATTAATATTTACCCCTACCCAGTTTTGTCGCTCCGAGACACCATAGTTTGTAGGTTGGATACCATTACTGTAGACGCCTCAAATATTGGAGCAAAATATTTGTGGTCAAATCTTGTTACGAACCAAACAACCAGGTTTTCTACACAGGGAAAGCATGAAGTGATCGTCGGCTTTAATATGTGCAGCATCAAAGAAGACTTCTATTTGACACTTCAAACACCTAGATTCTCTCTTCCTGATGAAGAGTTTATCTGTGTGAAAGAAAATCAAACAATCACATTGGATGATACAGATACCAGCACCGTTACTTACAGGTGGATGCCTGGAAATATTTCTTCTTCCCGCCTAGTGGTT
>DASVUU010000331.1:0-9013 GCA_036386935.1 Cytophagaceae bacterium
TTGATTTCAATATTAGTCGCAATTCTCTTGCCTTTGCTTTAATAAGTTCTGAACTGAAAAAATAGCCTTTGGAATACCCCCTGGTGTAATTCAATCTAGAGATCTCAATGAGGTAAAAGGAGAATAAACAAACTTTGATAGAATATTTTTTTGATTTAAACTTAATCCAATTTTTAATACCATAGAAATAGGGTTTAAATCCAATAGCTAATGGAAATAAAAAGATGATGCAAAACAATGGAAGCTTTTTTGAATGGATCAGTAATGAACCAACGGTTACTGAAAATAAAAACAAGTATCTAAATAGGGTTTCTATTGATCCTCGAATGAATTGTCTTTGGTTCACCCTAGCCTCACCGTCTCCCAGGCCATACCTAAAAGCCTCTCTCGCATAACCCTGTGTTTCAAGATGTCTACCCCAATAAACATATGGTTTTTCTACTAGATAGAAACGATATCCTTTACTTTTAAGTGTCTTTCCAAAAACAAGGTCATCAGCAGCCAGGCTCAACCATTCGGCATAACCTCCTACGTTTTCCCAAACTTTTTTATAATATGCAATTGACCTAGAAGATGGAATAAAATAGTCATCCATTACCGACGTATAACCAGCCGAGAGGACGTAATTTGCCCGGGCAGGCAGCGTTTGGATATCTTCCTCAATGACTGTATATCCTCCGCCCACTACGTTTATATCAGAATCTTCAAACGGTTCAATTATAGACTTTAACCAATTTTTATGAAACCGACAACCAAAATCCGTAGAAGCAATGATTGGGAAAGAAGCTGCGTCTATCGCGAAATTTCTTCCCTGGGCAACATTGCATTTGGGCTTCAACAAAATTTTAATATCAATTTTAGATTCGTTGCTCCAAGCTAATAACCGTTCATAAGTACCATCTGTTGAGCCTGCGTCGGTGATTACTATCTCTGTAGGCCTCATCACCTGGTTTTCTATATCTTCAATCGTATATCCAATTCTGTTTATCTCGTTATAGGTGGTAGTAACCAGGGAAAACTGCAAAATTTCTTTCATTATTGATATGAAATCAGATGTTCAGCATAGCGACATATTGATATATTTCAAGTTCGAGTTTATGATTAGCCTCAAATATTTTAATTGAAGATTCTGAAGGCTTTTCATTCCGTTCAGCCTCGTTTTCTCTCGGTACCTTTTTTGCTGGCATTTTCAGCTTCTCAGCCATTATATCCACTGATCTTTGAAGCTCTTCTGTTACACCAATATGGATAAAGTTTTCCTCAAAGATGGTTTTATAATTTTCAAAGTTTAGATCCCAGGGCATAAATCGTAGCCAATTGTATTGCGCTGTTTCTAAATGCTCATCTAAACTTAGACCAAGATAATCGGCAGATTCCACGACTTTCCCATCCCAGATCAAAGATCTGTCTTTGACTAATTTTTTAGTATAGAAATAGAAGGAAATTTGAAGTTCTAACGGATTTCGTAAGATGCTAATAAATTGCTTTGCTTCAGGATAATGCTCGAAAAAATTGATTCCATCATGGAATCTATCGAAATGGCCGTGAACTATTGTGGGAATGAATTGGCCGATTGCAGGAAGAATCCGGCTTTTATCAGGAATCTGTTGCTTCTTGTGATTGTAGTAATGCTCTCTAAAACCAAGCCTAAACCATGACTTCAATACCCTATGAAAGCTGGTTCCACCACATTTTGGGATATGTAGGGAAACTAAGAGTTCTTTTCTATTATAATCAATCATTAAAACATAAAGTGAACACAAGGTCTCTGACGTCCGTCTGCCAATTAGATAAGCAATTTCATTTCATCATTGATCCACGAAAATAAATAAAAAAGCGGTGACAGCCAAAAACCGCTACAGTCACTTCCCTCATATCATGGTAATGTACTCGCGAAACGTTTCTTCAGAACTATTTATCCCATGTAAGATTTGCCAATCCGACCTTGTAAGAAGGCGATTTAATTTTCCATTTATTTTATTGTAAAATGCCGCCAACTTGCCACCCTTGTTTTTTTTTTCTAAAGTCTTACGATAACTACTAATAGTATTCAATGAATTATAAATATTACCCTCAATTGTGATCTTATCTAAAAGACTATATTCACCCTTCATATTTTCTCTTATTAGTTTCATTGCTGTATACCCGTCTAAGGTTCTATTGAAGGAATTGACTTGCAAATCTGTGATCTGCTGGCCGTGCTGCCGATAGATAACTGCAGCCTCATTGGTATGCTTGGGATACGGGACAACCTTGCCAATCCTAAATAATAGCTCTAGGTCTTCATGCGTCATCAAATCTTCCCGCCACAACCCGGTTTCTTGAAAAATAGACTTATCAAAGAGACATGCTTGAGTAATCATACACGCACCTCTAACAACCCACTGGTCATATCTTAGTGATTTAGGCAACGGTCTATAGTATAAAATAGCATCTGTCTGTACCCATTTGCCTCTAACCTCGTACGCTTTCACATGGGGGGAGTAGACCATACCTACATTTGTCTTTGAGATTAATTGTTCTTGAACCTCTAGCTTGTTTAGTGTCATAAGGTCATCAGAGTCAAAAAACTGAATTAAATTGCCTGAAGCATTCTTAAGACCTGTGTTTCTAGCAGCTCCTGGGCCCCGCCCTTCATTTTTCATAAATATAACGCGGTCCCTATAGTTCTTTATTACCTGTAGAAGGTTATCTGTAGAGCCGTCATCGACGACTATAATTTCTAATGGCCGCAAGGTCTGGGCAAGGATATTTTCCAATGTGATTGGCAATAGATCAGCTCTATTCTTGACCGGTATTACGACAGATACTGTTTGCTGCATTATCAAAATATCAAAATTATTATGGCGTCGGCTTTTAATTAAACTATTAATATATGACCAACAAACCACAATAATATAGAATATTCACTAATATTGATGTAAAGAGAACATTTTACTCATCAATCATTCGAACTACGGCGGTACAAGTCAAATGCATTGCTTAAGCAGACAGGTTTAAAATTGTAAGTCGTTATGTATTTCGTCAAATGCTCAATTTAAAAGGACGTATTCATTCCTGTAATTTAAAAGGCTAATAACAACGAACTTATCGGCTTTAATAGATAGTAGTAAGATCTATCCGTATTGGATTTTAAAACTATCCAAATCTAAAGCTGCATCTGCTTGTTCAATATGATAGAGCGGCACCTCACCCATATAGCTTGCCCACATTGTGAAGGTACTCGGAGGTCCCAAAAGGTAGTCGCACTTCGACATTAGAAAATGGTCAGCAATAGTGGATTCTTTTGAGAAAATAACATCCTCAAAATCAGCCTTGTATAATTTATGATCGAGGTGTGAATCATTACTAAAAATAATGACTCTACAGCTTTCTCCGAGCAATCGGATCATCTGACGGATTTTGTCGATATAATGAGCGTCAGTGTAGAAAAATTTGCCATTCAAAAACTCTTTATAATCTCCACGCCGTACGTGCACACCTAATATTTTTGTTTTCGGGTCTTCTTTTTTTAAAAACGACTCAAATAACCGAAGCTCATCCACATTTGGCTTAAAAATATGCTTATATACCGTTCTATACTTGCCCACGGTTTCAAAACTTCGAAATACCCATCCATGGCAAATAACCAGTTTGGACTTTAATAACGCTTTTTTATACTCCTCGTTTCTACTTTCATCGTCAAAATTAACATACTTTGCTAGTTGGAGCCTATTTAATATTTGTGGTACTTTTAAAGCGCTAGCATACTCTATAAACTGATTTTTATTCCCGACATTAGGATAATCCAAATTCATAGACTGAATAAATCTGTTGTAAAAAACTATGCCATTTTCCCTACAGAATGAATCGAGATGAATGTGTTGAAAAAGAATATTACTTCTTTGTCCATATGGGTTAAGCAGGATGATCATGAGCCTCTTTTGTTAAAATTTAAATAAACCAATTTAAGATTTTCAATATGATCTTCAAACCTTGTAAAGATTTTTAATAATATTCAAATGAGCAGGCCGATAATTCATCAAAATCAATCTATTATACATCAACTACCTACATTTTACGTAATCTTTTAACGTTGGTAAGGCTATGATGTAGGTAATGAGTTAGTTATTTTATCAAATTTATGATTATCACCCAACCTTATTTTCTTTGACAACCTTATTGATGGTTTTTCTATGAGTAGATAGTAGATATACGAGATACCGATACAAATTAAAATAGTCAAAATAACCAGGAAAGATCTATGCAAATCATCCTCAATAAAGCGCATCGATAAATTTAAGATTCTACTCCCGAAAGCTGAGTGGAGCAGGTAAAATGAATATGAGATGTTACCCAGGAATAAAAAGATTTTAGATTCTATGTTGATTTTTAAGATAAAGGGTATAGGAAAAAGCGTAGCGAGAAAAATGGGTAATGGGAATACAAAATATATTATTATAAAGTTAATTAATAACAACAAATAGTATTGATAAGAACTATTAGTGTAAATTTTAAATGCTAAGATTCCCGTGGTAAAAAGTAGCGAGTAATCAAAAAAGGTTTTCTCAAAGGGTACAATTAGTTTAAGAAAATTTAGGACTAAAAGACAAGCTAAAAAACTGGCATCAATTTTCGATTTTTTTATTAAAGGGAATATGATTGAAATGACTAGATAAAATTGAAATTCGATTGCAAGCGTCCAATATATGGCGGCAATCCACTCATAGTTAAAGAATGCGTTTAAATACCCGAGATGTAGTATAAGCCCGACGAAGCTTACTTGAAAGGGCGGCCCCTCATACAATGGGGATATTGTAGAAAGATATTTCAGGAGCAAAATAATCAATATGCTAACCAAATAGGGAGGCTCAATTCTTAGAAATCTTTTAAATAAAAAACATTTAAAATCCTTTAATTTATACCCTGCTTGATACATCGCAAAAGGAATTATGAAGCCAGAAATCACAAAAAATACTTCCACGCCAAGATACCCATAGTTTCCTATCTTCTTTAAAACATTACCATCTTGAAGAAAGACTGGGTTGCCAAGCGAGAAATGATATAATGCCACTGACAAAGCCGCGACGCCTCGTAAAAAATTTAAGGATGGTATATAAGACTTAAATGTTATGTTTTCACGATGACTTGATAAATTTCCTATAAATACCCTCTTATTGATTCTATCTTCCATCTCCCCTAATAACTCAAATCAGATCCCAAAACTACTTTTAATTTCAACAGTAGCCTTCTTTCCTTTTATCAATAGCTTAGCTTTTAGTTTAATATAATCTAACAAACCTTCTCGAAATTCATCTGAGGCATTTTGCCCGTGACCGAGTTTATATAGTACAGAAGGGAAGGGTATCTCGTGCAGCAACCTTTTGGTTTCGCTATAATGAGTCTCCATATGAGAATGACATAGGAAACACCAGGGTATTATAGTCATAGACTCATCGGTAATCTTCGAAGGAATAGGAACAAGACTTTCATGCAATACCGTAGAGGAGCCACAAATTTTGTCAATATCATTTCTATCGACTACTTTTTCAAGGTCTGTATAATATTGATATCCCAAGTGAACTATATACCCGTTGGGATCTTTGGTATCCATGATATATTTCACAAAATCTTTATGAACTAAATCGTCTGCGTCAAGCACCATGAAATATTCAATATCCCTACTTTGAATCGCTTCTAAGCCATAAGATATCTTTCGGTTCTTGTCTAAAATATAGTCTATCTGCTTATAGTGTGTTATTTCTTGGCCTGGTTTGTGGCTTCTTAATTCAAAATCGCATTGTAAAAATTGCGCTATATTTTTATTCTCTGCTGAGATGTCTGGAAGCTCGTGACAAACAATTATTACTTTAAAATTTTGTAAAGATTGGTTTCGTAAAGAGGTCAAAGTCTCATCCAACAACTTGCTCGTAAGGTTCCAGTTGTCGGAAACACGTTTGGATTTTAAAGGGATAACTATTCCTAGGGACATTTTAAAGTTTAATAACAAGCAACCATCTAATATAAAAATAAAAAGTTAATTATAGATTCTATGCCTCTTTAAATAAAATCTAACTGCTGAAAAAATTAGATTTAGGGTTGTAGTCGATTTTTAAATATTCCTGTCAAATACCCCTTTATATAGCTAAACCTTGTTCTTTCCAATAAAAAAACAGAGTATAATAAAACTTGCACGTCATATTTTTCTGATTTGAAATTAGTCCAACTTCGATAAAGACTATAATATGATTTAAATCCGATAGCACAAGGAATGAGTAAGAGATAAATATATCCACTGGCCGCAGATATCAACAGAAAGATAAGTATGAAGAAAAACAACGGCCGACTTAAAAATCCAAATAGCTTCAAGTAAAATGTCTTTACATTAATTTTCGCTTCACCGTCGCCAAGCCCATACCGAAAGGCCTCTTTTACATAGCCCATGCTATGTTCATGCCGCCCCCAAAATACTAACGGTCTAGGTACGATATATACATGGTGTCCTTTATCTCGCAACGAGAGGCCAAACACCAAATCATCCGACGCAAGTGTTAGCCATTCGGGATATTTCCCAACTGATTCCCAAACAGATTTGTAGAACGCAATAGAACGCGACGAAGGTATGAAGCTATCATCCATCACCGATAGATAGCCTCGAGCTAAAATATAACTGGACTTTGCAGATATAGAACATATTTTTTCCTCAAGAACAGTGTGCGCACCTCCTACTACTTCTACCTTTGGGTCTGCAAATGGGGTGATAATGGAACTAAGCCAATTTTTATCATATCTGCACCCAAAGTCTGTCGAGACTATCAGATCATTGTAAGCTTTGTCTATTGAGTGGTTACGTCCCTGGGCAACGTTGCATTTTGGCAAAACAAAAATCCTAATTGACAACTCGGAAGTTTCTTTCCAATGCAATAGTTTTTCAATAGTCCCGTCTGTCGATCCTGCGTCAGTTATTACGATTTCGTTTGGCAGAAGAGTTTGTTCTTCTATATCAGCAATACTTTCATCTATCCTATTGGCCTCATTGAAAGTAGTGCTAACCAAGCTGAATTTTTTCAATTACCGGATATTTTTTCTTTCAATTGAAAAGCAGCTTCAATAGCTTTGTCCATATTATAATATTCCCATTCGGCGAACCTACCCAATAAATATAAATTATGCGGTTCTAAAGCATTTCTTACTTCACTTATTCTAACACGTGTATCTTTTTCCTGTACTACGTATGAATTAGGCTCATAATTATAATCTAAGGGGGTCAAATTTCCAGGCAATCTCCTTATCTCTTCAGACATATTTACAAAGTCATGTTTACCTGAAAATTCTACGACACAGGTCATTCTTTCAGACCCTCTATTATTGGATTCACTGAAGGTTCCAGTATAGATTATCCTATGCGCTTTAAAATTTTGTTCAGGGAGGTATAGCCATGAGATATCTGTAACATCAGTTTCACAAAAAATATTAGAAGTGCCGTTTGAACGTAAATTCCTAACATTGTCTAATGGTTTGCTAATGAGGGTATCGTCGATGTTTATGAGAGATGCTAGCGCTCGTACATCGCCAGTATATACTATTTTGTCAAACTTTAATTCTTTGTTTACTAACCACACTCTTCCCTGGATTTCTAGCTGGTGAACTGGTGTATCATAAACAATTTTTAAGCCCTCACTAAGTCTGTCAGCAATAAATTGAGAACCGTTTTCTTTGGCATAGTAAAAAGTAGCATGTACCATCTCTGACTCCTCTTTTTTTACAATGTTACTAAGCAACATCTGCTTTAAATTTGGCATGGGAAGCTTCCCATCCAACCACTCGAGCGGGACCTTGGATAGGTCAGAATTCCAAATCTTATTATTGTAAGGCTCGAAATAAATTTTGAATAAGGTTTTGCCAAAATTATCCAGCAGAAATTCACCAAAATTATCGTATTCTCCAACAGACCTTTCTGTTCTATTTAAGGCAAGCATATCATCCAATATCATTGACACCGTCTCCGCTGGAAGTTGAGATAAAAAATTCTCAAGAGGATAGCCAATAATTTTATCATTCATCAAGATTTTAGCGTTTCTTTTTGCCTTGATGAAATCTTTTTCCAGGTCGAATTGACCCCAGAACCAATCTACCACCTCTTTATTTCGGCTATTAAATACATGCCCTCCCACTCTGTGAAATAAATTATCCTTGATTCTGTCACATTTTACCAAACCTCCTGGTTTGCTATCTTTTGCAAAGACAGTGACGTCAAATCTATCATCTAATAGTTTGGCAATGGTGAGTCCGGATATGCCAGAGCCGATAACAGCAATTTTTTGCATTTAATTAAATATTATTTTAGGTGAATTGTTCAAGCTACTTCTTTTGGACTAAAACCTTTAAAAGAGTCTTATCAGGTTCAAGGTCGATTTTTAATAAACCTTTTTGCCTAGCAGTCAATCCCATTTGTTGCCAACTAAGCCTCTTTTCCCAAGCTTTTTCTAACACTCGACCGAAGGAGTTAGGGGTGGGTGCGTCAGCGATAAAACCCGTCACCATATTTTCAATTACCTCAGCATTCCCCCCCACATCGCTGACTACGGCAGTTCTTCCACAAATGGTGGCTTCTAATAGAGCCAACGGTGTACCCTCACCTAAAGATGGCATAAGCAGAATCTGATTTTCTCTCCAAATGTCCTTTACATCGTCGACGTGTCCCTTAAACGAAACTTTGGATTCTATTTGATAAAAGGCGGCCAGATTCCGCAAATATTCTTCATCAGGTCCTTTTCCATATAAGTTCAAAATCCAATCTCTGTTTCTCCATGGTTCCTGACTTAGCACCTGAAATAATACATCTTGTCCTTTAAAATTAATTTCTAATCTTGCCACAGAAGCAAAGTTAAAAATCTCGTTTGTAGGATATTCTACATAGTCTAAATTTGAGATGTTAAGCGGATTACAAATAACCCCACTATCTTTTATATCCATTGCGAGCTGCCTTGTGGCAACCTCCAAATTTCTAGTAGATACAAACAAACATTTGGAA
>DASVUU010000332.1:0-7690 GCA_036386935.1 Cytophagaceae bacterium
TATTGATTGTCTCATCAAGGAAGCAAGGGTAAATGGAGTGAAGCTACTTTCAGAATTTGGAGTGAAGGATATCGAAATTAGAAATGACAGCAAAGATCGATTTTTGATAAAATTGCGCGCTGGCGAATCATTGATTGCCGATAGAATACTCATTGCCACAGGTGGAAATCCAAACGATGACTCTTATAATTGGCTAAAACAACTTGGCCACAAAATATTGAAACCGGTACCCTCCCTTTTTACCTTCAACGTACCCAATTCAAGACTCAATGGACTTCAAGGTTTGTCGGTAAAAAACGCTATTGTAAAAATTGCAGGATCTAATTTTGAAGAAAAAGGTCCACTATTGATCACCCATTGGGGTTTTAGTGGTCCGTGCATATTACGATTGTCTGCTTGGGGAGCGCGGCATCTAGCGGACCTAAATTATCAATTTAATATTTCTATAAAATGGGTGCCAGATTATAACGAAGATATGCTTCGTGAATTTTTAATTCAATTCAAGGAAGAAAACTTGAAGAAATTGGTAGTTTCTAATCCTCTTTTTGAAATACCGAAAAGACTTTGGGAAAGAATTGCCACTTTATCTGGAATAGAAGACGATGTGAGGTGGCTAGATCTACCTAAAAAAAGCATGAATAAGCTGATCGAAGAACTATTGAGGGGAAATTTTTCTGTAAAGGGTAAGACCACCTTCAAAGAAGAGTTCGTAACCTGCGGTGGAGTGAGCCTAGCGGAAATCAACTTCAAAACTATGGAAAGCAAACTTTGCCCAGGACTATACTTTGCGGGTGAGGTGCTAGATATTGATGGCATCACGGGCGGCTTCAACTTTCAGGCCGCCTGGACAACAGGTTACCTTGCAGGTAAAGCCATGTCGATAGAATAAATTCCGCAAATTTTTTCGAATCTTTTGGAGTTAAAGTCATCCTCCACTTTCAATT
This sequence comes from Cytophagaceae bacterium, assembly GCA_036386935.1. Lineage (GTDB taxonomy): Bacteria > Bacteroidota > Bacteroidia > Cytophagales > Cytophagaceae > DASVUU01. Next base: position 945 of record DASVUU010000332.1, read on the forward strand.
TTCGGACTTGAAACTATTAGCATAAATAATATTGTAATAGTTCTATTTCATCCGCCTAAAATCATTGCATTTTGCCAATAATATATGTGAATTTTATAACTTATTTCTTTATATAATCCAATTTAAACATTGATCTAGCCGATTTTTATAGCAATTTTCTCTAAATGTTACAATTTTGAAACTTACATATCTATTTTTTCGTTAAATTTTCATACAACAAAAAAATACAATTATGTATCAAAATCAATTGTTCTTTGAAGATTTTCAGAAAGTATTCAAAGTAAGAATCGCGGAACAAAAGGAAAAAGAAAACACTGTTCTTCAGATGCAAGACCAAAAGATAAATTCCAGGGCAACCGCACATGGCGACACTTGGCTCAAAAGAATAATAGTAAGGTTACGCTTGCAGTCTATGCTTCATTAGCATAGGCTGTTTTCAATTGAGATACGCCAACGGCTGCTCTATTGTGGTACCCCTGCTAGGCCAGTAGCTCATTTAATTTTTAATCGTTAGAGGTTTGTTACTATAGGCGACCTGTCTGTTTGTAAACTGAGAGATCCTCGCAAAATCCCCTTCGTTTGTCGAGGTAGTTAACACCACCACTTTCACGGCATCCCAATTATTAAAGTTGACCTTGTAAAATCTTTCTAACAATTCCAAGCCGTTTAAATGTGGTATATTGATATCTAAAAGTATCAATTTCGGTGAGTTATTGAAGTAAACCCGACACGAATGTCATTATAAAAAGGAATAGCAAGAAAAATGTTATTCGATGGAAGACGCACCATCTCTACAGACTAAATATTTACTTCAACAAGTTTTTAAAAGCACCTAAGATTTCAGACGAACTATTGTCACTCCAGCTCCCCCCCTATCTGCATGCTCGTCTTTCATATTTAATACCTGGGTATAAGATTTAAGGTGATTTCGAATCAAAGTTCTTAAAATTCCGTCACCTTTTCCATGAACTATTCTCACTTCGGGAATGCCAAACATCAATGCGTTGTCAACGAGATTGTCTACTTCACCTAGCGCTTCCTCTCCCCTCTTCCCACGCAAGTCGAGATTAGGGGAAAACTCCGCCATCTTTTTATTAAGATCCATTCCCTTAGGACTTTCATAGGAACTTTCACCAATATATTTTTTGTATTCACCCTTGCTAATTTTTTCTAACCGATTCAATTTGACGGTAGACTTTAATTCGCCAATAAGAATTTCCGCTGATCGGTCGCGAATGGCCGCTACCTTGCCCAAAGCCCCTGAATCTCTGACTCTCACATAGTCACCTTCCCTCACCGGACCCTCAATGACTTGAATAGAGCTACTATCGACTTCTTCTAAAATTTCCGGAGTAAGGCTTTCTTTAAAATCTATCAATTCCTCTCGGACCATTTTCGTGATGTCCTTATCTGCCTTGGTTTCTTTTATGTCTCTTATCGTTTGCTCTATACGTTTATTGGCGTCAACCAATAGTTGCTTTGCTTTTTCTTTTGCTTGATTGAGCAACTGCTTTTGATTTGTGTCAAGTTTATTTTGTAGCTCAGTATATTTAGCGATTTGTAATTCTAAGGCCTTTTCTTTGCCGCTAACTCTCTCGTTGCTTACATGATACTTTGCTTTCTCTAGCTCCAAGTTTTTATTCAAGGATTCAAACTCCACCTGAGGCGTACTAAGTTTACCTTTCGATCTCTCAATCACATGGTCCGGGAGTCCTATCTTTTTCGCTATCTCAAGAGCAAAGGAGCTTCCAGGTTTACCCATTTCCAACACATACTTCGGTTCCAGACTTAACATATCAAAAACCATCGCGCCATTTACAATACCTTCCGTCTTATCTGCCATGATTTTTAGGTTGGCGTAGTGCGTGGTAATAACCCCAAAATTTCTCTTAGCATTGAGCTCTTCGAGCACTGCCTCCGCGATTGCACCTCCAAACTGAGGTTCCGTACCGGTTCCAAATTCATCAATCATAATAAGCGACTTCTTACCAGAGAAGTTGATGAAGTTCTTCATGTTATTCAGATGGGAACTATAGGTACTTAAATCATTCTCTATGGATTGTTCATCACCAATATCTACAAATAGATCGTTAAAAATTCCAAATTCGGATCCTTCATTCACAGGCGGTAATAGCCCACACTGAAAGATATATTGGACCAGTCCTACTGTTTTAAGACAGACTGACTTACCACCAGCATTAGGACCAGATATTATCAATAATCTTGCTTTGGCATCAAGTGCAATAGAAAGGGGAATAATACTTTTGCCTTGGGCCTGCAGTGACAAGTAAAGTAAGGGATGTCTCGCGCCCTTCCATTTTATCATAGGGTACTCTACCATCGTAGGCAAAGTTCCCTGTATGGAAATAGACAATTTAGCCTTCGCTCTAATGAAGTCTATTAATCCCAAAAAAACATAGGCCTTTCTTAAATCTACAAAATAGGGTCTAATAAAATTCGTAAGCTCAGTCAAAAGCCTTATGATTTCGCGCTTTTCCTGATATTGTAGATCCTTAATTTCATTGTTGATATCCAGTACCTGTGCGGGTTCTAGAAAAACCGTCTGGCCGGTAGATGACTCGTCGTGAATAAATCCTTTTATCTTTCTCTTGTGTTCGGCCAAAACGGGGATCACCATTCGCCCATTTCTAACGGTCATAGAGACACCTTCTTCGGTATACCCTTCTTTTTTAAGAGAATTAAGCAATCTGTCCAAAGCTTTTCTTATCTGGCTTTGTTCCGAGATGATTTTCATCCTTATCTCCCGTAGGGCTGGCGAGGCGTTGTCTCTTATATCCCCTCTGTCGTCTATAATTTCATCAATCTTTTTATAAATGTTTTTGTCAAGATGAATGCCTAACGTCAAAGCTTGTAGCTCAGGATATGCAGTGGTTTCTTCAAAAAACTCAAGACATTTCCTGATTGTATTCAATGAAAGTTTAATATCAAAAAATGCCAGTGGCTCTAGAAATGTGCCTTCTATTCTTGCTTGTTGTAACAAAGGAAGTGCATCGATATAATTGGATGAAGGAAATAAGGCTTGTTCTTCTAGGATCTTTTTAAATTCGGCGGTCTGCCTGATGAGTTTGCCAATTAATAAATAATCAGTGGAGAATCTCATTTTGGTGACGAAACTTTGACCTAATTCACTTAAGCAATTTTTATTAAGCAGGTCCCTTATCTGGTCGAATCCGAGCTTCTCCTCAATATTGGCAGGATATAACATTTGGCAAAAATAGAAACTTATTACTTGATCTTTAAATAGTTTTTGGATGACAAAGTTGAAAGGTAAAAAACCTCAATTACGTTCATTTCGATCTTCTGATATTATAAAATTTATCTGAGACTCCTCAAAAAATGTGGAGCACATGAGTTATAGGCGCTCAAAGAATAAACTCATGTCGTTTAGCAGTTGGCTCTAGCTGCCTAGTAAACAAGGCCACCATTTTTCTGTTGAGCTATTCAAGCAGAATAAAAAATAAAGTTTGGCCGATAAATTATTTAAATTGATGCGAATTAACGCCTACTCATTATTGCCATTAGTTAGATCAATAACTTTTTTTCTACATTAAATCTATATTGCATTTTGAATACAAGAGTGACAAGAGTTCTTAGAATTTTAAAGCTAACGATCTTATATTTATTTATTTACAGCATAGTCATTGTAATATTGTTTCGGTTCATACCCCCACCGGTGACTCCGCTTATGCTAATTCGGGTGGGCGAACAAATCTTCTCTGGGCAGAATGTGAGAATGAAAAAAGACTGGGAATCGCTTGATAATATCTCTCGCTTTATGCCTAAGGCTGTCATCGCTTCGGAAGATCAATTATTCATGAAGCACAATGGATTCGATATAAAATCCATTAAAAAAGCAATGCAAAACAATAATAAAAAGGGACATAAAAAGGTTAAAGGGGCCAGCACCATAAGCCAGCAAGTTGCAAAAAATGTTTTTCTTTGGCCCGGGAGGTCGTGGCTTCGAAAAGGCTTAGAAGCCTACTTTACCGTTTTAATTGAGTTATTTTGGTCAAAAAAGCGAATCATTGAAGTGTATGTGAATGTCGCAGAAATGGGCAACGGCATTTACGGTGCCGAAGCGGCAGCATTGCATTATTTCAATAAACCCGCCCAAAATCTAAGCCAAAGCCAATGTGCGGCACTGGCTGCCATTTTGCCGAACCCTCGAAAATGGTCGCCGGTAAATTCTACAAACTACATTAATAGAAGAAAATCGTGGATCAGGAGAAATATGGCAAGATTACCGAACCCGACATTTTAGTTATAAAGTTCTAATATTTCATAACTGAAAGCGATATCTACCGTTAGCCAAAGCATTATAACCATTCTTTTTTCATGAAAACATTTTCATCCCTATACCGCCAAGAGTACATTTCCCAAATCACAAAAAATCTAGATTTATTAGTTATTGGCGGGGGCATTACGGGTGCAGGTATCTTGCTAGATGCCCGGCTTCGAGGCTTAAAAGTAGGGCTGATAGAAATGCAAGATTTTTCTTCCGGAACGTCAAGTCGCTCTACAAAGCTTATCCATGGAGGTTTGAGGTATTTGAGGCAAATGGAATTTTCGTTGGTGGCAGAGGTAGGTAGAGAAAGGAAGATTGTGCATGATCTAGCACCTCACATTACGAGCCCGGAGGTGATGCTTTTGCCCCTGATCAAAGATGGTAGTTTAGGAAAACTAGCAGCCTATGCAGGAATGAATCTTTATGAATATCTGGCTAAAGTAAAACTTCAGGAAAAAAATAAGATGCTTTCAAAGAAACAGACCCTGGTAAAAGAACCCTTGTTGAAGGAGGATATTTTAAGAGGAGGAATTTCTTACTATGAGTACAGGACGGATGACAGTAGGCTTACGGTCGAACTGTTAAAAGAGGCCATCACACAGGGAGCGGTTGCGCTGAATTATACAAAGGCATCGTCATTCATATATAAAGATGGAAAGATATGTGGGGCAAATGTTGTGGATCTGCTTAGCAATTTAGAATATGAAATCAGAGCCACCAAGGTAGTCAATGCCACGGGGCCTTGGGTCGACACCTTAGACACACTAGATGATGCCTCAGTGACACCTAAATTATTCCTCACAAAGGGCGTGCATATTGTGGTGGACGGCAAAAGACTCCCGATCAAACAATCTATTTATTTCGATGGAGACCTGAAAAGGATGATTTTTGCTATTCCCCGTGAAGGTAAGGTTTATATCGGGACAACGGATACCCCTTATGCGGGAGACTATACAAACCCAGAAATTAACATTGAAGACAAAGAATATCTCCTTTCCTCTGTCAATAAAATGTTCCCTACGGTTGAATTAAAAACTTCCGATATTGAATCCGGTTGGGCGGGGCTAAGACCTTTGATAAAGCAGTCAAAAAAATCACCCTCTGCAATTTCGCGTAAAGATGAGATTTTTATTTCCAAGTCTGGGCTTGTCACCATCGCTGGAGGAAAACTTACAGGTTATCGAAAGATGGCGGAAAGGGTAGTTGACACAGTAACTGAGGAAATGCAAAAGAACTCTCGGATCATGTATGGTGCTTGCTCTACAGACCGCACTCTCCTCTCTGGAGCAAAATATGGAGGGGCAATACAATATCATGATTTTCTCTTCCGTAAGTCTAAGCAAGGCACTACAGTCGGCTTGCCGCTCGAAGAGTCTAGCCGACTGGTAAGAAGGTATGGGAGTAATGTAGATAAAATCTTTAAAAACATCCAAACAGGGAAAAACGAGGCAATCGCCTTTGAGGTTCCTTTGCCTTTATATGCAGAAGTACTTTATGGAATAGAGGAGGAATGTGTTGCCTCCCCATCCGACTTTTTTGTAAGGCGGACAGGAAAGCTTTATTTTGATATTGATACCGTTAAAAAGTGGAAAAAACCAGTAGGACTTATGATCGGTGAAAAACTTGGTTATACCGCTAAGATGATGCAACAGCAACTTGGCAAATTAGAGGAAGAAATTAGAACTGCAACTTCTTAGTTCAAGACTTCTCAACCAATCGCTTGTTTTAAGTCTTCTAAAATATCTTCAATATCTTCTACCCCTACACTTAAACGAATAAGTGTATCTTTTAACCCAGCTTTTAGTCGTTCTTCTTTTGGAATGCTTGCATGAGTCATAGAAGCCGGATGTCCGCAAAGGGACTCTACACCACCGAGAGACTCCGCAAGAGTAAATACTTTGAAATTTTCTAATACCCTAAAAGCATCCTGCATATTATCACCTTTGAGCGTAAATGATAACATTCCCCCGAAGCCCCTCATTTGCTTCTTTGCAATGTCGTAGCTCGGATGAGATTCTAAGCCTGGGTAATGTACTAGCTCAACTTTAGGGTGTGATTCTAAATATTTGGCTACCGCCATGCCATTTTCAATATGAGCTTTCATTCTCAAATGCAAGGTTTTTATCCCACGCAGAACCAGGAAGCAATCCTGCGGACCCGGGGTTGCGCCGCATGCATTTTGTATAAATGCCAACCTTTCGGCCAGTGCTTGGTCATTCACTATCACTGCACCCATTACTACGTCCGAGTGTCCAGCAAGATATTTAGTAAGTGAGTGAGTAACGATGTCAGCACCCAAATCTAAAGGGTTCTGAATGTAAGGTGTAGCAAAGGTATTATCAACCGCTACCAAAATATTTGATTGTTTTGCTAAAGTGCAAACTGCTTCAATATCTATGATATTTAATAAAGGGTTAGTAGGAGTCTCGACCCAGATCAG
>DASVUU010000333.1:0-7979 GCA_036386935.1 Cytophagaceae bacterium
GCTCGAAAATACACCCCCTCCCCCGCAGGCTTAAGCCCCGAACATTTCCTATAATACCGAAAAATAGATTTTAATCTATTTGAATCACCCATTTTAAAAAAACCACCCATGAAAATAAAAATTCAGAACAACCTTCTGTGGATTTCTGCTATACTATTGTTTTTCGCAACATGTAAAAGCAAAACAGAACAAGATCCTTTACCTAACCACACTCCAGACGAGATAAGCAAAGGGAAAGTCTCTATGCACCTGCACAATTACTATGACATTAAGGAGGTTGACGACTATAATGTAACCTATGAAAACTCAAATGGACGCCAAATTTCGCTTGAGATGGCACAGCTCTATATGTCGAACTTCGAATTTGTAAGAGCTGACGGTTCTAGCTATACTATTCCTAACTCTGCAGTATTAAAAACACAAAACGTCTATAAGTATGAACTTGGTATGGTTCCGGCGGGAACCTACACGACTTTTAGATTCCGGTTAGGGTTGGATTCCACTTTTAACACAGGAAAGGAAGGTGCTTCCTTAAATAAATCCTTGGATAACCCATCTATGTGGTATAACCCTCTATCAAAGACAGGCGGTTATATCTTTCTGAATTTTAAAGGAAAAATAGATACTACAAAAGGACTCTCAGCTGATATAGCCCAGATGTGTAATTTTAACTATAAGTTAGGTACAAGCACTATGTATAAGGTAGTGACAATGCCAGCCTCGACAATAGTTGTCACGGCTGGGAAGGAGGAGCTCTTACATATGATTGTTGATTGGAACAGGGTATTTAATGGGATCGAATTATCCAATTCAAATAATCTGTCAATCGAAACCAAGGAGGAGAGCAACAGTGCGCTCACAAAGAGGCTTTCCAATAACATTGCTTCTATGTTTCTTTATGAACACGTTCATTAATAGAAAACTAGGTTTATTGCTTATTTTGATAGGCCTGATTGCTTGTAAACATAAGAAAGTGGAACCTACAAAAGGATGTACAGCAAGCCTACCTGAGGTCGTATCATTTAAACGTGACATCCAACCTATTTTTAATAAAAATTGTAATGACGCCCTTTGCCATTCTGGTTCAACACCCGGTGGCAAGTTGAATCTTGAGCCTTCGCTGGCTTATAGTAATTTAAATAAAACCGGAAGAGGCTACATCGACACTATTAAACCTGAGTCAAGTGTTTTGTATGTAACATTAATCTCACGTTCGAACCCTATGCCTCCTAATGGTCGCCTAGATGAATGTAGTTTAGCACTTATTCGAAAATGGATGGATCAAAATGCTCCAAACAATTAAGTTAATTATCACAATAAAATAGTCTCTAAGACCTTAAAAACATGAAAAAGCATTTATTACTTTTAATTTCAATAATAATCCTATCCTGCCACTTTTCTTTCGCCCATTGGAACACCAGAGGTCCCTACGGTGGATCAGTGAAATGTATGACCGTAGCTGACACTATCATCTACGTTGGCACATTTGAAGGGGGCGTCTTCCGAACGGTTAATAAAAACGCTCGTGCCTGGCGAGCAGTTAATACAGGCTTAACTAGCGGTAGAATCAATGCCATAGCTACATTAGGTAGACAGGTCATTGTCGGCACCTCGGACAGCGGTATTTATGTAAGCAACAATAAAGGGGGAACTTGGAAGAAACAAAATCAAGGCCTGCTGGATATCAATGTTAAAGCTCTGGTCCGCTCAGGAAATAAGATTTTTGCCGGAACAAATGGAGGCGGGATTTTTATGAGCAGCGACTCGGGAAGCACCTGGAAGCCAATGAATAACGGTCTTCATACGTTAGAGATAAGCTCACTCTTTGCGAACGACAATGTTGTCTATGCAGGAACTGAAGGTAGAGGCATTTTCTCGACCATCAATGGTGGAACATCATGGGTTTACACTGGATTGACAGACCTAAGTATCACATCAATAGCCGTCGCTGGAAGCAGCATTTTTGCTAGCGACGGAAAGGTTGTATTCAAAAGCAGCATACAAAACTCCAGCTGGTCAGCCTTCAACAAGGGCCTAGAAAATCTCGACATTAACAATCTATATACATCAAACGAGTCTGTTTTTGCATCAACAAATAGAGGGGCATATAGTGTGGGCGATAATGCTGAATCTTGGGTCAGTGTAGATAATGAACTAAATACAACCCCCATCAACGCCATCCTAGCCTATGACAATAAACTTTATGCTGGGACTGCAAACCATGGAATTTTGTCCTCTCCATCAATCAATATCAAATGGACTCCTTTAAATACTGGTTTCAATAACCTTAAAACATATGCATTGTACGCGTCTGGATCCTTGATCATCACGTCTACAAATAAAGGGTTGCATCTTAGCAAAGACATTGCCGCTTCCTTTGTCTCTATTAATAAGGGGCTAACTGACAGTCTACATGTTACCAATGTTTTATTCGTAGGTTCTAAATTATATGCAAGCACAGAGTTCGGAGGGGTATTTGAAAGTGCAGATACTGGAAGGTCATGGACTACTGCAAATACTGGGCTTTCAGAAACTAGGGTTAAAAAGATTATTGCTACAACAAAGGCTTTGTACTTGGCGACCTCAAGTGGAAAAGTATTTGTTAGCCAGCTTGGAACCATAAGCTGGAGCGAGACCAGCGTTGGCTTAGAAGCTGGTAGAACAGTTACTGCTTTTGCTACTGATGGGAATACTGTTTTTCTTGGAACGGCTGGAACAGGAGTGTATATAAATGGGCCAAATAATTCTTGGATATTATCAAACCTTGGTCTAAGCAACTTGAATATCAGCTCTCTCGTAGTGATGGGTACAAACGTTTTTGCCGGAACATTAGGTGGAGGTATATACATTAGTGATATTTCCAATATTAATTGGTCAACGGTTAATACCGGATTGCCCACAATGGCAATACAATCGCTTGGTGTAGCGGAAAATAAATATATTTTGGCTGGGTTTAGAGGTGGCGTTTACACGAGTGCCAATGCTGGAACACTCTGGTCAAAAACTGAAGCCACAGAGTTCATTCCTCCTTATGCCAACATTTCTAATATTTCGTTTAGCACCTTACGGATTTTTATCACTACAGATAATAATTCACTCTATTCTAATGCCAAAGTCGAAATAGAGGGATACGTAACAGGGATCAACCGCGAACGCGTAAGCAATCATAGCATTGCATTATATCCGAATCCTTCCAAAGGAGACTTCTCAGTGCATTCTTTAAACCCATTAGAAAAAATTAGTGAGATCCTTATATATGACCATCTAGGAAAATTGAAGGACACTTTTCCTTACAATTCAGAGAATTTCCACCTTAATTATACCCCAGGAGTTTATTCAATTTTGGTACAAACCCCTAGCGGAACAGTAAGTACAAAATTATCTATCGAATAAAGTTGATACTTTTCAGAAAAGGGTTTGACCTAGCGTATTTTTAGCGACAACGTAGGGAAAGATGGTGGCCGAAACGTCTTCCTTCTTCTATTGCCACGTACAAGATTAAGCCCATACACTGCGTCGTCTTCAAATAGATATCACAAGTACTAGGGGACGTTGTAACTCCTTTTGATTTCATGAAGAAAAGCTGGGCGCCTCTATATACTTTGGTCGCCTCATGATATGGTGTCCCAATGTGACTAATGCTTCATGCTTCGAGCCGAGTTAAACCTGTTGAGCCTAGCAAACCTCCAAAAATCTGTTAAGTTTTCCCTTCACGTGGCGTGCTCTTTGTTAAAATTAAAAGGCCTCTAATTGTAAAAATTAGAGGCCTTTTAATTCATTACCTAGCTTTTACCCTGCCACAAACAAGGGCAATGCCACTTCTATGAGATTGCAATTTGCCTTGCAGTCGGCTCCTTTTTCTGCTCTTCTTTTTTAGGAATGGTAACTAGCAAAATACCATCCTTATAGTGCGCTTCTACCTTTTCGTGGTCTACCATCTTGTTTGGAATGTAGAACGAACGTTCGAAAGAAGAGTAGCTAAATTCCTTTCTCATATAGTCTTTATCCTTCTCTTCTTTGTTCTCTTCTTTCCTACCACTTACTATCAAATAGTCGTCTTCCAGTTTGACATCGAAATCTTCTTTTGCCATTCCAGGTACCGCAACTTCTACCCGATAGTCGTCTTTAGTTTCAAGTAGGTTTACCGCTGGTTGCGTACCCTTCCAGTCGGTCAGAAAATCATTGATATCACGACCAAAGAATGAATCGATTAAACTAGAAATTGGCTTTTCAATTCCTTTGTTATTTTTCCATTTAATGAGTGACATAAATACCTCCTTTTTAACTTTTTTAACTTTTATTTATACTACCATTTTCAAATTTTATGCCAACCGTCATTTTATAATTTTAATGACATTTTTTCATACGGCTGACAGGCAATTGTCTCTCTGACGTTGACTTGCTGTCACTCAGCAATTCCTTCCGTCACATTTGCTTTTTTTGCCCCGACTAAAGTTGATAGAACCATTCAATCTTCTACCCTGATTTTTGCTGTTTTTTGCTACTAATAGCCTTGAGTTATTCGAGGGCGTTATTACCGGGCTTGGCTTCCAGGCCCCTGTGTTGTGTGGACTAAAGAATAAATTGCCCAACGGCTGAGTTCCGGATTGGGATCTTTGTCCGCAGTAGTATTCTCTGCTATAGGGAGGTTTCACCTCGCATGTGCTGCTAAGACTTTGGCTTTGGCCAAAGGCAAAGGTAGACGCAAACATTAACGGAATTAAAACTTTTGTTTTCATACCCCATCAAGTTTTGGTTAAACATTTTTTTATTTCTTATTTCTAAAAACACAGGATAATATTTATTTTGTTTCCGATTGGTAAATTTTTTTTAGGATAAATTTTTTGACGCTATCGGCTTGGGGGCGAGAAAATGACATAAAAAGTTTAGGTTAACCATTAAAATAGTGTAATCTTCGTAGACAAACCCAAAAGATGATGGATACGATTCATAAACAGGTAGCAGCGATTATCCTTCAAAATTTCGGCAAGCTTCACCAACTCTTTTCTATGGAAGGGAAAATGGCCAAGGAAAGATTTATAGAAAAGGAATGGCTGGAGCAGCGGCAAGCCGTGGTCAAAAGGATGGAAATGCCGGAATTTTATAAGAATCTTACCGTTCAACAAATAAATAGTAACTTTTCACAAATACTTTCCTCAAAAGGTGAATGGGCAAAAGTAATTGCCGCATATATTGAGTTCACTAAGCCTTTAGCCGACATAAATCCAGCACGTGCCTTCTTTCTAAATGTAACGAAAACAATTTTTCGTGAGGAAAGCACTCAATTTCAACTTCCGCCCTTTGAAGAAAAGACTAAGAAAACCTTGGTTCTTTCTGAGGAGAGGTGCAATAGTGGAAATGCAACAGAAAGAGTGGTGAGACTTCTGCAAGTTATAAATTTCCCAAAGGAAAAAATTGATTATACTCAGGAGGCTCATTTTATCGCCTCGAAAATTGCAGAAAACATTGATGGAGAAGACAACCTCTGTATAGAATTGTTTCCACAACCTTTCTTCAGAAATACCCATGCCTATGTGATTGGCAAGATCAAAACTAATTTCAAACAAATACCTTTTGCGGTCCCCCTGGTAAACACAATGCATGGGATACGGGCTGATGCGGTGCTTTTTGGCGAAGAGAGTCTGAAGAAGATATTCGAATTTACCCGGTCCTACTTTTTAATTGATACAGCAGATCCCGACCTATTGGTTAATTATTTGATGGAATTAATGCCTAGCAAACAAAAGGAGCAACTTTACATCAACGTTGGCTACAGCGAATATGGAAAATACCTGTTTCTTAACGCCTTTGAAGGATACCTCTACGAAACAAATGAACACCTGGACTCCTCGCCTGGTACCAAAGGGATGGTAATGATCGTTTTTGAATTACCAGGCTTTAACTCTGTCTTTAAAATCATAAGGGACAATGCGAAGCCACCGAAAGAAACTTCGAAGGAGTTGGTGATGGAGAAATATCAATTTGTAGCATTCCACGACCGTGTAGGAAGGCTTGCAGATACGCAGCTAATAAATTATCTGAGGATACCCAAAGATCGTTTTGCACCCCTCCTACTCGACGAACTATTATTAGAATCAAAGGAGTCTGTAACGGTTGAGGGAGATTGGATAATTTTGGACAATCTATATATGGAAAGGAAGATGATCCCATTGAATCTATTCCTTCAACAATTTTCTGAAAGAGGCAGCGAGATAATTGAGGAGTATGGCCGGGCAATTAAAGAACTAGCCCAGGCAAATATCTTTCCTGGCGACCTACTGACGAAAAATTTTGGTGTAACGCCGGAGGGCAGAGTCGTTTTCTATGATTATGACGAGGTGTCGCTACTGACCGAAGTAAACTTTAGGAAGCTACCGGTTGCATCCGACCATTATGAGGAAATGTCTCATGATCCCTGGTTCCATGTGGGGCCATTTGATGTTTTTCCCGAAGAATTCATCAAATTTTTAATTCCTGAAGGACCTCTGCGCAATTATTTTTTAAAAGACCACAAGGACCTCTTAGATATTTATTACTGGAAGGAATGGCAATGCCTGCATCTGGAGGGAAAGGTGGTGGATATTCACCCTTATGAAAGCCAAAGAATGCAATTACCCATTTAGGAATTAGTTGACCAAGAACCTCATGGGCATGAATACCTGACGGTTAATTATTCGTAACCCACAAAATGATTGATTGAATAACTATTCCAGGCGTGGGACAACCTAAGTGTCTTCCGATTTAAAAATCTTTCTACTAAGCAGCGAGAAGGATAGAAGTGGATACCCCACAGTACCACTTTTGGTGGGACGAGGAGTAGGAACGAATAGCCTGGCCGCTTTTCGCGGCTCGCCCTCCTAACTAAAAAGTATATCCAATCTGCGTAAGCGCCAAAGGCGACCTACGAAGAACGGATGCCTGAACCCCTTTTAAAACTATTCGTATATCTGTTGAAAAAAACTTCTAGCTTTTACATCAGATTTACTCCTATGTTACATTTGAGTCGCCCCATCCTAGCAGGTAAAATAGCACCTCTCGTCGTTTTCATTGTCATTCAGGGCTGTAGTATGTCAAATACTTATCTTAACATTATGCAACCTGGATCGATTACAATCGGGCAGAACATTAAAACAATAGCTTTAGTTAATAGAACATTGCCTGAGAATAAAAAGGCAAATGTAATCGAAGCGGTATTGACAGCAGAAGGTTTGCTACAAGATAAAGAAGGGACCCAAAGAGCGCTTAGCGGGCTTAATGATATGCTGATGGAATCACCTCGGTTCCACGTAAAAAACACCAATGTGGAACTTCAGGGTTCTGGATCTGGGAACTTGTTCCCCGCGCAACTAGACTGGGGTGTCGTGAGTCAAGTCTGCAAAGAAAACAATACGGATGGTGTTGCTGCTTTGGAAACCTATGACTCTGACTGTATCATTACAAACTGGGCAAAAGACGTTGAGAAGACTGTTGATGGGAAAAAAATAAAGTCTATAGAATATTACTATAAAGAATTGGTAATAATAAAGCTCGGGTTTCGCCTTTATGACCCAAATAGCAAGACGGTAGTGGATCAATACCCTTACTCCTTTCAAATGGATTGGCAAACGTCAGGATCGACACCTGAGGCGGCAATAAAGAGCATGATAAGCAAGAGAGACGCGATGGCGAAAGCTAGCTATGCCGCAGGAAGTGACTATGGAAGAAGAATTTCTCCGAGTTGGGTATCTGTGGGAAGAGCCTACTATCGCAAGCCTAAAGGCACGCAGTTTGCTATTGGAGTTCGGAAGGCTCGCGTGAACGATTGGAAAGGTGCTGCTGAAATTTGGGAAAGATGCATAAACGGCGCGTCGGAGAAAGAAGCAGGCAGGGCCGCATACAACTTAGCATTAGCGTTAGAGGTAAATGGAGACTTGAATGGTGCCAAGAAATGGGCAATGAAGTCCTACAGTGACTATGGAAACAAAAAGGCAGTCCAGTAT
>DASVUU010000334.1:0-6818 GCA_036386935.1 Cytophagaceae bacterium
CCGCCCTCACAGATTTTGGTATTTCGCCCGTCTTCTTCTTAAATAAATTGTTAAAATAGGTGGGATATTCAAAGCCTAAGGCATAAGCTATTTCAGAGATACTCCAGTAGGTATGTTGCAGGAGAGCTCTAGCTTCTGTTATAATTCTATCAGCAATATGGGTTGTCGTAGACTTGCCAGTAACCTTTTTAACCGAACTGTTCAAATAATTAACGTGAACAAACAAATTATTGGCAAAATCCTGTGCTGATCGTAATTGAAGTGGTCGGTCAATACTCTCAATAGGAAACTGACGCTCGAGCAATTCGAGAAATACAGCTGTAATACGCTCGGCTGCACTTTTCTCTGGAGAAAAATTCACAGAGGGTTGCAGTTTCACGGCTTCGTGGATGATAAGATTTATATAATTGCGTATTACTTCATCTTTAAACTCATACTGAGTGGCTTGCTCTGAAAGCATTCTTCGGAAGATGGAAGTAATAAAATCCTTTTGCTCATGATCAAGTTTTAGCACGGGTGTGCCACCAATTTTAAATAAGGGTGATTTGGTAAAGCCATCAGAACGAGCACTTATTTTTAAAAAATCCTCCGTAAAAAGGCAGGTATATCCACTGAAGGTTGGCGAAAGTGCTTCGCAGGAGTATGGAATGTGAGGATTTGCAAACAGTAAAAAAGTGTCGTCTGTCTCAACGCTTTTATCAGCGTAATGAAAAATAAACTTCCCTGTTGTCAAATTTATTTTATAAAAATCTTTACGACTGTATGTATGACCAGCATTGTTCTCGCTATCTATTTCATATACTATAAATCCCTTTAGTTTTAATTCGGCGTTGAAACTGGAAGTTTGAGAAATTGACTTGTTATCCATATAGCAAAGTTAATAAAATCAAAGATGCATAAAGATTGCTATTTATAAAAAATCTCTAATGGGTCAGGAAAGTATTTATATTATCCCTTTTTCGTAACACCAAAGCACACTGTCATACTACCAAATTAATCGAAGTCTTGTTCCTAATTAACGTTAGTGGATGTATCCATTAATTTCCAAAGAGCCAATTTTACGCGTTAAACATCTTATATTAATTTAATTGTACATATAAGAAAAGCATATATCATTTTTGGCTACAGGAAGAATGACTAATTTTAACCATGAGCAAAAACTTGTACTTTTCTAATTTTATACAATTTATACAAAAGACTGAAATACAGATTCCAACTGGAACAGTTTCTTTAAATCTTGATATAAAAGGTTGGAAACTTGTCCCAAGGGGTTCGCCCTACAATTACCCACAAATCACAAGAAAGCCTCCAATTTCAGAAGTTAGATGCTCTTTTGGGTCGAGTCGTGCTGTAAGTATATTCGACAAGGTTGGATAATACTGGCCTCTGTCTAAACTCGAATATTACCATTTCGACTTTTCAGATATTTCACCGTCGCTCCAAAGCATTTTTAACATTGAATACTCCCCACGACTATCTTTTTCAAATTGAATTTGCACGCCTTCATCAAGCACGAAAATTGTATCCTTAACATGTCTAAGTTTAAAGATGTTGTCACCTCTTCCTGCATTCTTACAGTAAAATTCTCCCTCGCGTACGAAGAAATCTAAGCCGGAATAATTCCCTGCAAATTGCCTTAAAATATTATCCGGAGTTTTCAGGCCTATGCTTAGATCATTAAGTCTCCATTGCAACATCCTTTTCTGCCTCTCATTACTTACTTGATTCGACAAATAATTGAAGGCTAGTTTGCGGGCTTGCAGTAGAGCTTCCTCTGAAGGCACGGGAACATCTGGAATCACTCCGGTACCTTCCCAGTCCGTTTTCGTTATGTTATTGTAGGATCGAGCATAAGGGATTGCAGTCACAAATCCTTGTCCTACAGAAAATACTTCTGTAGGGTGGGCCCCTCCGCCAGTGGTTTCACCAATAATAATTGCTCTTTTAGAAGTTTGCATACCGTAGCTAAAGTCTTCAGCAGCTGAAAAAGTATTTTTGCTCGTCAATATATAAACAGGCATATCTACATGGATACTATCTGCCATTAAAGGATCAGCATACATTTCGATAGTTTTGTTTTGTATCCGGTCTACTATATCATTCATGCGAGTCTTTTCTTTAAAAAAATAACTTTCCAATTGGCTTACCATTTCTGGGCTACCTCCTGAATTATAGCGAAGATCGATAAAGAGAATATCACAATTCCTTAACCATTTAAATGTAGCATTAAGAGCAGGTTTAGCCGCACTAACAAAGTTTGAAAAATCATCCAGCCTGAGGTAAACCATATTGGAATGTAATAATTCTAATTTCGTAAAGACCAAATCAAAATTGATCTTTGGAAAAGCACGCGTCGCATTGATGCCATTTTCCTGATCTTTGGTACTACTAGATTTTTCTAGTTGAACCGCCATTTTGGGATCATAAAAAATATGTAGATGGGGATCAGGGCATATTTTTTGAAGATCCTGTTGTACTAGATCAGTTAATTCCTTTATCGAATTTAAACGGTTATAAGATCCTGATTTATGTCGGCTATGTAAGTATTCGTTCATTACATTAGCCTTTTCGGGAAATACATAATATTTCTGTAAGGCTTGACCCGTATTTTTAATTAAAGTGTGTATTTCAACCTCACTTAATTTTGTTACTTTTTTTTGGGAAAAAGCGTAAGAAAGTAAAACGTGGATTATAAAAAATTGTAGTAAGATTCTTTTGATTAGCATTCTAATTCTGTGTTTTAATGTTTTTGACTATTTGTTTAGTTTGTTAACTACAAATATAGTTTTATTTCTCTCGTTTTGCATACAAAAAAACTGTCACAAACAATTAATTGAAATTACACTGATCAATGCAAAACCTTCGAAATTTAAGAAATCTCCCACAAAATGGTTCGACTTTTGAATGCTCCCCCCTACGCCGAGGGGATAATTGTGGGACATGTCGAACTTTACATAATTTCATCTTCAGTTTATTATAGAATTGTATTTAAAACAAGAGCAATGCTGTAGCTTTTGTCATAGTGCCCTCATGCAACTGGGATTCTGCGTTTGCTTTCTAAAAACCTGTTAGAATTTTTAGACAATAACCTTTTGAAAGTAACAGGGTTAATAAACAATTGTATAATTGGCACATCTCCAAAAATTAATCGGCTGGCTTCATTAAAATTAAAACATAAGTTGCTTAAGTTCCGTAACTGTCTAGTCTCGCAATGATCAAAGTGGTTTATATATATCACAAATGGGCTGATTCTATACCGAAAAAGATTGATGTCACATTAAACATCTAAGCCCTTATTTCAACTCTATATTAGATTAAGGATTTCTTAAGAAACATCCATAAAATTTAAAAGCAAAAGCGTAGATATTACTATACATATGGAAAATGCAAAAGCACAAGCATCTCAATACGCCAGGAGCCTCATTGAAGCAAGCTTTGATCCCTTGTTTACCATTAATGTAGATGGAAAAATTACCGATGTTAATCAAGCTACAGTCGATATAACAGGCATTAATAGAGAAACTTTGATAGGATCTGGTTTTTCGAATTATTTTACAGACCTAGATAATGCAAACAAATTATACTCACAGGTATTCAGGAATGGATCCATCGCTGACGCACCATTGTCGTTGAAGCATAAAGATGGAAATTTTACAGAAGTACTCTTTAACGGTTCATTATATAATGATTTTCAAGGAAATTTGTTAGGTGCAGTGCTCGTTGCTCGGGATTCTGCGAGACAGAAGTGGGCCAGTGAACTGCGAATCGCTAATAAAGAATTACTTCGTCAAAATGGTAAAATTGAAAAAGGTGAGGCCAAATTAGGTTTAGCCAACAAAGAATTGGCATTCCAAGACGATGAAAGGAAAAAACGTGCGGCGGAACTAACTGTAATAAACGATCAATTGGCACATCAAATTGATGAGAACGAAAAATGCTCTGAGGACTTAGGGATTGCCAACAAAGAAATAGCTTTTCAAGACAACGAAAAGGAGAAGCATGCAAAAGAAATGAGTTTTGCAAAAGAGCTGGCATTCCAGAATGAAGAGAAGGAAATGAGGGCGCAGGAGCTGAAAATTGTCAATAAGGAGTTGGCATTTCAAATTGCAGAAAAAGAGAAAAAAGCGCAAGAATTAATCATAGCTAACCGTGAACTAGCTTTCCAAAACTCCGAGAAAGAGAAAAGAGCACAGGAACTACGCATTGCGAATAAAGAACTAGCTTTTCAAAATGAAGAAAAGGAAAAGAGAGCTCAAGAATTAAGTATTGCCATAAAGGAACTTGCATTCCAAAATGAAGAAAAAGAAAAGCGAGCAGCCGAGCTAGCAATTGCCAACAAAGAGCTCGCCTTTCAAAATGGAGAAAAGGAAAAAAGAGCAGAGGAGCTAAGTATTGCAAATAAGGAACTCGCTTTCCAAAATGACGAAAAAGAAAAAAGAGCCGGAGAGTTGAGTATTGCAATAAAAGAATTGGCTTTTCAAAATGACGAGAAAGAAAAGCGGGCTTCGGAGCTCGTAATAGCAAACAGAGAACTTATTTTTCAAAATAACGAGAAGGAAAAACGCGCTCAGGAATTGGCTTTCCAAAACGATGAAAAAGAAAAAAGGGCAGGCGAGCTATTATTGGCAAATAAAGAACTGGCATTCCAAAATGATGAAAAAGAGAAGAGAGCACAAGAATTAATCGTGGCTAATAAAGAATTAGCCTATCAAAATAAGGAAAAAGAGAGAAGAGCGGACGAACTTAGCATTGCAAATAAAGAACTTGCATTTCAAAACGACGAGAAGGAAAAAAGAGCAGAAGAGTTGAGTATCGCGATAAAAGAACTGGCCTTTCAAAATGATGAAAAGGAAAAAAGGGCAGCGGAGCTGGTGATCGCTAACAAAGAACTTGCATTCCAAAATGATGAAAAAGAAAACAGGGCACAAGAATTAAGTTTGGCAAATAAAGAATTGGCTTTTCAAAATGATGAAAAGGAAAAAAGGGCTCAGGAATTAAGTATTGCCATCAAAGAACTTGCATTTCAGAATGACGAAAAAGAAAAACGAGCCGCTGAGCTTGTGATCGCGAATAAAGAACTCGCTTTCCAAAATGATGAAAAGGAAAAGCGGGCTCAGGAATTAGCCTTCCAAAATAACGAGAAGGAGAAACGGGCGGAAGAACTGATCGTGGCAAACCGGGAGCTTGCATACCAGAATGAGGAAAAAGAAAAAAGAGCCCAGGAACTAATTATTGCAAACAAGGAACTGGCTTATCAGAACGCCGAGAAAGAAAAAAGAGCTCAAGAATTAAGTGTTGCAAACAAAGAACTGGCATTCCAAAATGAAGAGAAGGAGAAACGGGCGGCAGAACTTATCATTGCCAATTACGCGCGTGGTCTTATAGAAGCAAGTCTGGACCCTCTTGTGACAATAAGCCCAGAAGGCAAAATAACTGATGTGAACGAAGCGACAATAAAGGTAACGGGTATAGACAGAAAGACTCTTATTGGAACAGATTTCTCAAACTACTTTACTGAGCAAGAAAAGGCCAAAGAAGGATACCAGCAAGTATTAAAAGATGGATTTGTCACCAACTATCCACTGACCATCAAAAGACGAGATGGTAAACTTACAGACGTACTGTATAATGCCTCCATTTATAAAGACAATGTTGGAAATGTACTTGGCATCTTTGCAGCTGCTAGGGACATTACCGAAACAAAGCAGGCATCCCAATACGCCAGACGATTGATTGAAGCAAGTCTTGATCCTCTCTTGACAATTAGTACAACCGGTAAAATAACAGACGTCAATGAAGCTACTATAAAGGTGACGGGCCTTGCAAAAGCAAGTTTGATTGACACAGACTTCTATAATTATTTTACCGAGCCCAGCGAGGCGATGGAAGTTTACCAACAAGTATTTGCGCACGGTTCTGTTGCGGACTCACCGTTGACCCTACGACACAGAGACGGAAAGCTGACTGAGGTATTGTTTAATGGATCTGTATATAAAGACGACAGAGAAAACGTGCTTGGCGTTGTGGTTGTTGCTCGCGACATAACAGACCAAAGAAGGTTTGAAAATGAATTAATCGAAGCAAAGAGAAAGGCAGAAGAGTCCACACATATTGCTGAAGAAGCTGTGAAGACTAAGCAGCAATTCCTTTCCAACATGAGTCATGAAATTCGTACACCTATGAATGCCATCATAGGGTTTACAAAAGTTGTACTAAAAACAACACTTGCACCAAAACAGAAAGAGTATTTGGATGCAATTAAAATTTCAGGTGATGCCCTTATAGTTCTGATCAATGATATACTAGACCTAGCCAAAGTAGATGCTGGAAAGATGACCTTTGAGCAGACACCCTTTAAATTGTCCACATCTATTAAGGCTATGCTAAATCTTTTTGAGACAAAGTTTCAGGAGAAGAATATTGCCTTAGTAAAAGAATATGACACTAATATACCCGAAGTCCTGCTGGGAGACCCCATGCGCTTGCATCAGGTAATACTTAATCTTGTAAGCAACGCGATAAAATTTACTACAGTGGGCAGAATAACCGTCAGCGTAAAATTGCTCGAAGAAGATAGTGACAAGGTAAAAATAGGATTTGCCGTAATAGATACAGGCATAGGCATACCTGAGAATAAGTTAGACAGTATATTCGACGATTTTCAACAAGCTAGCAGCGGAACTTCGCGGTTGTATGGCGGCACTGGTTTAGGACTGGCGATAGTAAAAAACTTGATTGAGCCACAGGGAGGAACGATTAGCATAAGAAGTAAAGAAGGTGAAGGATCTACATTTAGTTTCACATTGCCCTTTCTTAAA
>DASVUU010000335.1:0-1935 GCA_036386935.1 Cytophagaceae bacterium
GTTTTGGCGGAGATTGCCATTACTTTCCCATTCTCACTGACCCTCGGGATCAGACCTAGTTTTTCAATATTGGCTATTTCGCTTTTCTTAAGGTCAAAGCGTACGGCGTCTACTTCATTGATTCCACCGTGTTTTTTACCCGCAGCAACCTGAGACATTAATGTATTGTAAATTTTTCCTGCATAGGCAGCGGACGGTGGAACGTATAAGTCTTCTTCTTCACCTACCTGGTCTACCTTTCCTCTCCCAACAAGCCAATTGCAAGTCATCAAGACGTTCGAACGATATTTGTCTCCTCCAGTAAGGTTTGCAGATTCAAACAATTCCATTACATCATCAGCGGCTTCGAAATTTCCAAAGTCAGTAACTAACATTACTTTGTTTTCATGAGCGATTTTTGCCCACTTTTCAATCACCTTATTTGAGCCTAAATACCCTGGCACAACCAACATCGAATAGTTGTCTCTTAGATCGAGGCGATCGAAATTTGATTTTAATTCGTCCTGTACTTTATCAATAAACTTAGGAAAATCTAAGTCTTTCAGCTGATCCAGCTCAGCGTTCATGATAGAGACGTTCTTTATTTTATCCTGTTCTGTATTTTTGTAGAATAAAGCAACCGACCTATATGATTTCTCAAGTTCTCTTGTTCTATCTAAGGCTTTCTTCACGTTTGAATGCAATACTTTTTCAAGTTGCATAGACTTTTCTTCTGAGTTAGCAACCATTGCAGCTGCATCATCAGAGCTACCCAAAACTTCAGACCACACTTCAAGTGTCTTTAAAAGGTGTTGTCTTTCACCCTTCTTTTGTTCTTCATTTAGAAATATTTGCTTCCTCGCCTTTCTATCTGGATTAAGGTTTTGCAAGCCTTCTATTGTCGATTCTAAAAATTCAAACCCGCCTGCTTCTTCTAAAATTTCACTAAGTGCCTTTAGCTGTTGATCAAAACTACCCTTTGCTTTTAACTCAGCACTTGATGCCGAGTTGTCTATTTGTTCACTTTTTGGATTTAATGACATATAAAAATTACTTTATTTGGGTCTGATTTAATTCTTTTATTAATACCTGGATGGCCTCCAGCATCGCAGATTTTTTCTCAGGGTCTGCAATGATATTTCTGAGCGTCTTATTGGCTTTCAATTGCTTCACGATTTTTTGATACTCGTCCTTTTTAGTTTGATGGCCTTGAAGGAATGTACTTTGTTTAGTGATCCCATTTGCTCCAAAGTCTCCTAGATTTCTAAAAGACAATTCTTCCTTTTGAGAGGCACCTTCTGCGTCTTCAAACTCCATTTTTACAGAAGGTTTAAAATGCTCAAATACCTCATCGATGGTTTTCAGGTCCCCAATGACTTCAGCCCTTACAGCTGGTTTGTCAGTAAGTTTTTCAACTATTAGAGTTCTATTTTTGGGAATGTCAGCAAAGGATTCACTTGCGTCTGATGGGACTTCATTTCCCCCAATACCATAGGTTTGCATAGGTCACTAAATTTAAATTGTAAAAAGTATTAATAATTAATTTTCCACTCTAAGTTGCTATCGGAATCGATAGAAAGCAAAATTTTGTCTCCTTTTTTTATCTCTTCCGAGATTATCATACGAGATAAAGGCCTGCGTATCTTGTCTCTAATTACGCCTTTCAATGGCCTAGCACCATACTTAGGTGTGTAGCCGAGATTGGACAAATATTGCCTTGCGGTACCTTCAATTTCTAGTGCAATCCCTTTTTTCTCCATCGCCTGAAAAAGGTCCTTCAAGTGTATGTTGAAAATATCAAGGACTACTTTTTCACTGATAGGAGCAAAAGGAACAATCTCTGTAAGTCTAGCCAAAAATTCAGGTCGGAAGTAATTGGCCATTATCTCCATCATCTGAGCATTCTTGGGTACCTCGCCGTTTTTAAAGCTTTCAATAATAAACTCGCTACCAATA
>DASVUU010000336.1:0-4118 GCA_036386935.1 Cytophagaceae bacterium
ATGGTAAACGGTCAATCAGGCTACCTAAGTCTCGCAGGCGAATTTTTGTATGCCAATTCCATAAACGGAATTGCTGGATCAGCTATTGAATTGACTAACCGTTTTATAATAAAAACTAACGGAAACGTTGGGATAGGCACCAGCACTCCTTCAGAAATGTTGCATGTAAATGGCACAATTAGATCAAGCAAAATTAGAATTGGTGACAAACATGCTATCGGAACACATGGAGATTATCTACTTTCGGTTGGGGGAAAAATTTTAGCACAATCAATTGTAGTTACGATAAATGACAAGGACAATTGGGCTGATTATGTTTTCAAAAAAGAATACAAACTTGCCGCACTTTCCGACGTTGAAAATTTTATAAAGACGGAAGGCCATCTAAAAGATATTCCTACATCGGAGGAAGTTTTAAAAAACGGGGTAGATATTGCTGTAATGAACGCAAAGCTGTTAGAAAAGGTCGAGGAGCTTACCCTCTATATGATCGAAATGAAGAAGGAAAATGAGGTCTTGAGAAGCAGGATATCAACATTAGAAAGCAAATAATAACTGCTAATGATATAATAAATCTAGATTATCGTTGGATTAAACCCTTAGTTCCCCTCAGGGTGATGACGGATTCGTGTTAGCGTTGTGATATGGGGTTAATTATTATCATCCCCTTGTATATGGGTGCTATACAAAAGGTTTTTACTCGTCATCTATTTCATCAAATTGATAGAGTGCAGTGCCTATAACTCCCTGTAGCGGCCATCCTAATTGAAAGTTGACCTTACTCCCTCTCCAACATATAAATATCTTTCTCTCCTAACCCATCCTGCCTAACCGATGAGAAATATGCACGCTTGCCATCTATTGACCAGACAAAAAATACGTCGTCGTGCGCTGTGTTTATCGGGTAGCCTATGTTTTGTGCTGCTGAGGTTATTTGTCCGCTATGGAGGTTTATCGTGGTAGAGAAAATATCAAAACCACCTATAGACTTATGGCCATTGGAGCTATAGTAAAGTGTCTTTCCATCGTGATGAATAAAAGGTGAGTTTTCATCATCTGGAGTGTTTACCTCAGGCCCTAGATGGATAGGTGGACCAAATTCTCCTTTTTCATTTTTTGTAGACATATAAATATCAGTACCTCCAAAGCCGCTGGTACGATTACTCGCAAAAAACATTACTTTGCCATCTGCAGACAAACTTGCTGAAGGCTCCCATTCTTTAGAGTTAATATTTGGCCCCAGTTTTTTTGGCGGACTCCAGGTTTGTCCTACCTGCTGCGACATAAACAAATCTCCATTGGTATTGCCTGCAGACCGGTAAATTATCATTTCCTGACCGTCAGCGGATAGGCCCGCACACGCGTCGTGCTCTTCGGAATTGATGTCTTTACTTCCTTGAGTAACATTCCATACACCATTTTCTTTTTTTGCGATATATATATCTTCAAAATAAAGGTTGTCATTGGGATCTAGGTGACCGCCAATGGTGTTCTCCCTTCGTGAGGTAAAAACTAACATAGTTTCATCTGCATTGATCGCAGGCGAAAAGTCAGCAAATTTTGAGTTGATATTGGGGCCTAGGTTAGTGATGGTTACTTCTACCGGAGTTTTTATCAATATTGCACCATTTCTACAATGTTCTATGAGCCTATCTAGGTCTTTGTGCTTTCTATCTGCGTGATGTAGCTTGCCTTTACAAATTGTAAATTCTGCAAGCGCTTCTTCAAACATATGGTTTTGATGTAGGGCTTTGCCGTAGTGATAGTCTAACTCTGGTGAAAAGTGGCCTTTGTATTTAGCCGTCCTGAAATAGGGCAGTGTTGTAAAATATTCGTTCTTATGCGCATAGCAAAGACCTATTCCATAGTGAATAGCGGCATCGTTTGGATGAAGTGAATCCGCCTTTAGGTAAAGCTCTAAGGCCTGATCCAAATGTCCTTCTTCGTATAATTTATGAGCCTTGGCACCCAACCTTTTTGTAGAAGTATGCACTTGTGCAGAGGCACCGGCGCTCATACAGATGCTGATGACAATATAAAAAATAACTGATCTAAATATATTCATTTTCGAAAAAAGCGGTTATTGTACAATGATGAATTATTGTTACCAAACATAGCTAGGCTTGCAACCGGTAGTTTTTTTATTAATCAATCTGTAGCCGAGAATAACTTCATGGGTTCCACTATTGTATTTTGTAAGTGCAGAAGTGGTGAAATCATAAGAATATCCTAGATCCCACTGATTGGCAAAATGAAAACCCAACATTCCTATAAATGAATCTTTGTGCCTATAAGAAAAGCCAGTCCATAAAACGTCCATGTAATTGAATTTGGCATTTAGGTCTATGCTCGGCCGGGTATTTGGGAGGTGCCTAATCATGATAGAAGGAACAACTGTAAAATCATTGTTAGGCATGCGAATTTTATACCCGCCATACAGGTAATAATGCCTAGCCAATCTCCCTTGAATGGCGGCTTGGATGTCTGAAAATTGTAACTTATAATTCATTATTTGATTCACCGAGAATCCTCCATAAAATCTATCGCCATACACAAGTCCTCCTAATGTCCCGTCAGGCACCATACTACTTAGCTGATTTCCAATGGCATTGTCATTGACGTCGGTCAGACTAATAAAGGAAGTATTAAGGTTATAATTTTTGAAACCCATATAAGTACCTAGTGATGCATAAACATTCTTACCCAAAGGAAGATGGTATGAATAGGACAATAGCATCATGTTTACGTTGAAAGGCCCTATTCTATCGTTCATGATCTGGAAGCCTACCCCGTGGTGCCCTCGGGCTTTGTAGCTGGATGGAGGCTTAGGCAGTTTTTTCTTTTTATACTTTAGCGCACGTTGTACATTACTGTACGGCCGGTGATCTCCATGCTTTAGCGGAACATCAATATCTTCGTCATTTTGAAGTCGTTTACCAAGTTGTGTATGAACCGTTAGGTACATCGTCCTTGGCGCACCCTCTAGACCTACCCACTGATTTCTATATCCTAGTTTTACATCCAAAGAATTCTCTGCTCCGCCAATGGCAGGATTTATTAGGTAGTTGTTCCATATATACATCGAAAACTGCGGCATTTGCTGAGCGACCAATACTATTGGGCTGCCTAAAACAAAAAGTAAAAATAGTGAAACCCACTTGGACATATAATAGGAGCTCTTTACAAAGTAAATTTTACAATGGTTATCCTTTACGTAAAAAATTGCAATTCAGTTCTGGAATACTAATTATTTGATACGCAGAGTAAAATTCTTTTTTTATGTGGATAACATAGCCTGATTTCGGTCGTATAAATCTTCTGCCGCTACTAGCTCAAATTTTTACGTATAAGAAAACATGTTACCATTTAATATGATATTAAGGCACTATTTGGCATTTATCTTTTTTCTTTTGTTGATTGGGATTGATGCCAAGGCACAAACTTTAAATAATTTCTATTCACTTCCCGGGTCTAGTCTAGACGCGAAACGGGTGATACAGACACCAGATGGAGGTTTTATATTTATTGGAACACAAGACGTGGGAGCCAGCGGTGATTGGGCTAATTTTAACTTTTCTGTCACCAAAATCACCGCTACAGGCACGATAACCTGGTCAAAAACATACGACTACGCCCTTACTGCCGGCACCACCGCCGATCTTACAGGGTCGATCATTGCTACTACTTATGCTACGACAGCTGGCTATATTATTACGGGGACTACTGTTCCAATTCCTTATGGGACGTATGGAGCTGACGGTTTAGTAATGAAACTGGACCTCAATGGAAATCTTCTTTGGGTGAAAAGATTTAGTAATAATATTGATAGCCCTACAGGTGGATATAGTTATGACTCTCACACGAATGCGTTTGAACTGGCTGACAAATCCCTGGCAATAGCGATCTCTTATAACGGTGACAATGGAGTTCTAAGATTAGATGAAAATGGCAATTTCCTAAATGGAACCGGGCTGGCTAGCAGTATTGTAACCAATGCAGCCGGCTCTCCACCCTACAATATTTATTCCGGCGAAGATGTTACCGATGCTTGCCTCACTAACAGTAATAACAACCTGGTCGAGGTAGGCAGAGTGGATTTGGATAGCACGACTACATTA
>DASVUU010000337.1:0-2955 GCA_036386935.1 Cytophagaceae bacterium
AATTGATTGAAGCTTCGGATGATGCAACTCTCGAAGAACTCCGTGATTTACTGTACCAAAAAATTGGTTTTACCATCAGCATAGCAACGATGGTCAGAATGGCAAAAGTCTTAAACATGACTTGAAAAAAAAACTCTGTTCCCCTCAGCTAAAGGTACTGACAGAGTTCTGAACCTGCGATATGAGTGAGGGCAAAAAATCCGAGAAGTTTGTTTCAAAGAATTAATATTCATTGATGAATCTGCAGTAAACTTGGCAATGGTTAGGTTATATGCTCGGTCTCTAAAAGGTTCAAGAGCTCTCGTGACCAAAACCGAATAAACGCCGAAGAAATGTCTCACTAATTGGAGCTATATCGGTCAATGAAGTCCTAACATCAGTCAATTTAATAGGTACAACCGATGCAATTACATTTGAGGCTTTTATCGGCGTTGCACAGTTGTGGTATGGCTGTGAGTACTATTTAATAGTCAAAGGGATAGACCCCAGGGTGATTCAAGATTATCTGGGACTCTCTAATGTTCACCCCAGAATCGGATACTCATTTGAGTGTTCGATAGTTAGCTCCTAAGCACCAGTAATAACCATAACCTTAGTGGTGGTGACGTGGTGGTGGAGGAGGTGGAGGACAGCAACAACGACAACAACAACCGCCAACAATGTGTTATGGGTCTTTTTCCGACAGTTCAACCAACTCCATAGGCAGATGTTGTATAGAAAAACGATTGACAGACTTGACCGCTTGACACATCAAGTTTTTTTTGCTCATGATAGTTTTTTTTATCCTGTTGGTTTGGTAGTATTATTGCACAGTTCTCTTAAAAACGAACCCAGCTTTACCTTGCCACTAACAGGTTTGGTTCTGTACCTTAAGGAGAGCAACTTTTTTGAGTTCAAATCCCAAAATGAAAATTGTTTCCTGGTCAGAGCGAGAAACTTTTTCACCGATCACCTAACTTTCCCTAAATACCTTATGAACATTTAGTTCTTGGTGTTGAATGAGAATATTGGTATATTCTGACCCAACACCCCAACCACTACAGCTTCCGTAACTCTGCTTTGTTACTCATTACCGTTTCCATAAATGGCTGATGTCTTCATCTAACCATTCCCATAAACGGGCGTCAAGTGTTTTGACCTACCTCTGGGGGCTGGATTGACCCCAACCTGGATAATTCAGGCTCTAGCTCGTTATATCGAGTTTTACCGCCAGCAGAGCAATAAAACTACGCGGGGATACGACAATATCCCCATCCAGGCTCCTACAACCACTACAGCTCGATCGGCACACTCAAATTTCCCCATTAACTCACCCTGGGGTCAAAAGCGGAAAAAGTAACACAAGGGAAATGTGCAGACATAGGAAAAGTGGTAACCTATCCTGCATCAGAGTTTAAGATATGATTTGAGCTGCCTGACGCGGATAGGGGGCGTTTTGAAGTTGATTTGTTGGTAGCGTAAATTCTATCAAATGATAGATCAACCTTGTGACTTTGTTTTATTCTGCTTAATTGAATTCTTTCGTTTCAGCCATCCTCCCCATCCTAATGCTATAGCTGCACTGAGGATTGTGGTCGGTTCAGGTACAGGCTCAGTAACGTCAACAGTTGTAATTATCAGATTGGCCTCCCGATCGAGAGTAAGATAGCCTCCACGGGTGAAAACTTTAAGTCCAACAAAAGTATCGTTGTCTTTAATTCTCTGACTAACAAATGGAAGTACATTAAAGGAAAAAATCGGCGATAGGTCTATTTCCGAACTAGTTTTTAGGACAGTATAGAAGTATATTCCATCTAAGTATTCTCCAGCCTGAAAATCTGATACATCGGCTTGCCCGTTTCCTATATAACCCTGGGCGTCCAACCGAGACCGAGAGCCATACCACGAAATAGTATTAGCCTTAGGCTGAAAAATAGCACTGCTAATAGTTGTATTAGGAGCAAGAGATAAATTGGCCACATTAAACTCGTAAAAAGCTTTATATCGTTCATTTTCTTGAGGGTTTTGTGTAGGTCTTTCATCCTTTACCCCTACAGAAAGAGGTACATCACCATAAAGATAGTCTCCTAGTCCGTCCTGATCCTTATCTCCGACAAAAAAACTGGTAGTGGATGTCAAGGTAAATACAGCTGCTTTAGCTTCTTTGTTTGGTACCAAGACAAAACCTAAAGCGGTACAAACAGAGGCAAATGCGACTTTTTGGTAGAGGTGGTTCATAAAAACTAAATTTCCTTTTATAGTAAAGAACTTGACTGAAAAGCCCATGGCAAAGTCTAAAAGTTGCAGCTAGAGTAACATATCTGCTGAACTTTTACTACACTCACACCCCACATCGTAATAGGAACCACTAGCACAAACCACACGAGTAACAGTGTACAGCGCCTATCAAGGTGGGAAGTCAACTTTCCCCATCCAAGATTTGGAACCGCTACAGAGTCATCAGAATAGCTCCCTATACTGACCTTGCTTGTGAAGCCACTACAGCTTCATTAAGTCACCTGCCCTAAATTTATGGGTAACTGCTAGGTAACGACTGGTTGCCTAATAGTTACCTAATTGATTGTGTAACTGTCAGTCGTCCCAAAACCCATCAAACCGATGCGGTGTTAGCTGGGTATAGCGGACTGTGTGGTGGATGTTGGCGTGTCCTAGATAATCTTGAATCGCCCTGGTGTCTATCCCTTTGACCGCCAAATAGTAACCGCAGCCGTGCCCAAGCATATGGGGGTGTACCGGGAACTGAAGCTCTGCCACTTCCCCAGACTTTCGGATCGTCTTCCTAGCCGCGTTTGGCGTCATCGGGTCGCCCCTCTCCCAGACAAATATGTAGGGTGAATCAGGAAAACCCCTCAGAAACAGCCGGAGAGTACGCAATATAGGGGTTCTGAAAATTATTGGATTATTAGTTTTAAATTTCTGATACGGTAGGAGTAAGGTTTTACAAACTAAGTTTAT
>DASVUU010000338.1:0-10746 GCA_036386935.1 Cytophagaceae bacterium
CAACGCTGGATTTAAAGAACTATTTGGAATTGCGACAACACCATTTTGTGGCAAAGAGGCATCGATCTTCCTTACGGTAGATACTGATAAGATATATTTTACCATTTCCTTTGCCTCCTCGATACCAAGCTGTGGATGTGCACTCATTACATAAGGTCCCCATACTCCACCTCCACCGTGAATCACTTTGTTTGCAAGGTTAGTGATCTTCTGATCACTAATTCCAGCATATCGTTGGCTTATGTTGGTGAATGATGGCCCTACGGATTTATTAGTAAGTTGATGGCAGGCTTTACAATCACTTCCTTGTACAAGCTTTTCACCATAGGGTTGCGAATTTGTGGCCCCGCCAGCCTCAGATTTTGCTTTCAAAGAGAATGACATTTCCTTTACCTTAATTTGGTCATGACTTAGCAAACCGTCTTCCTTATCCTTAACACTCACACGATAATTGACTGTATCGCCTGGCCAATAAAAGCTGCCATGGCTAGGAAAGGATATGTCAATTTGAGGAGGCGTATTTCCTGCGAGTATTTCAATCTCGGACACAGAAGAATTTCCTTTTGAATCTGAAACCGTAAGCGATGCCCTGTAACTACCTGGCTTATTAAATATAAATACCGGATTCTCTTCCCGTGATTGAATTAGTTTACCTTCGTCAAATCTCCATTCAAATACTAATTCGTCCCCATCTAAGTCAGCAGTCCCCTTTGAATTGAAGTTAACTTTCAACGGTACAGCTCCAGAAGTAACATCACCGCTTATTTTAACAATTGGTGCAAGATTGCTTCGCTGGTAAGAAATTTTAACCAAGCGAGCATCCATATTATCAAACCAGTTGCTCCCGTATTCCAATAAGTAAAGACACCCATCGTTACCAAACTGCATATCCATAGGTCGGATAAAGCTGTGTGTCGGTAGAAAAGAGGTGATTTTCGCCACTTTGCCATCATCGGTTTGGCTAACGGTTTTTACATAATTTCTCATCCAATCACCAATGAATAACTGCTTATCAAACCACTGTGGGAAGCCCTGCTTGTTTTTTGCATTGTAGTGGTAGACATCTCCCGCTATCGCTGTGCGTCCTCCCGTACCCATCATAGGGAATTCTTTAGAGTCATCGTATGGATACCAGATCCAAGCTGGTTGTGTAGAAGGCAACTTCTTCAAACCAGTGTTGTTTGGAGAATTATTATCGGGAGCTTCAGGATTGTATTTTGCTAAAACTGTATTCGTTGAGTAGTCAACTTCGGCGTAAGCTTTGTTATTGGCTATAAAATAAGGCCATCCGAAATTCCCCGCTTTGTTGGTCCTATTTATCTCGTCATAGCCTTTAGGACCCTTTTCTGTATCCTCACCCGCATCTGGTCCAACTTCTCCCCAATATAGCGTGTTAGTTAACTTATCAACAGCCATTTTGAAAGGATTTCTACAACCCATTACATAAATCTCGGGCCTTGTATTCGGAGTACCCTTGGGAAAAAGATTACCATCGGGGATAGAGTAGGTACCGTCGGGATTAGGATGTATCCTCAATATCTTCCCTCTTAAATCATTCGTATTCCCAGCGGAACGTTGGGAATCATTTATTTCATGCCCAGGTCTTTCATCTATCGGTGCATGTCCATTGATATCGGTAGGTTTGGTATTCTCGCCAGTCGAAATATATAGATTTCCTTTATTATCAAACTCTAAACAACCACCTTGATGTCGCTCCGGTACAATGGGAAATGACAAAATCACTTTTTCGGTAGAAAGGTCAATAGCGTTATTGCTATAAGTAAATCGGGAAATTCTTTGTTCCTTGTGAGGATCTGGGGTATAAAACGCATAAACCCAACCGTTATTTACATATCCTGGATCAGTCACAATCCCCAGTAGACCATCTTCATGTCCTAGATTGACGTTTATTTCTCCAACTTTTCGCGTGTCATTTGAAGCGGGACTATAAACAAATATGTTTCCCTTTCTCTCTGTAACAAACACTTCACCATTTGGCGCAACTGTCATTGCGGTAGGATCAGTAATATTCGTTACCAACGTTTCAATTTTAAACCTCAAAGTGTCAAAATCTGCATTCGCTACATGGCCCGATTGCTTGTCACTTTGGCATGAAAAGAATGTAAAAAATGAGATAGATATAAGTACGACTATGGCAAATGCTCGCATTGAATTTGGAGGAGAATTGTGATTAAATATTTAGGAATTATATTAAGATCATTGATAAAATAAATTACGGTGTCTTTCTAACAAGATAGCTGTGTATCAAAAAACCCATCGAGTCATTCTCTGAAGAGATATGATTAACTGATTATAATATTAGATATTTTTCTTCATTTAGCAAGTTTCGACTTTTCTCGATAGACAATTTTAACAGGCCCCAGCAATCCAGAAGCTGGAACTTTGTAATTTTCGTCAGGTAAATTTTTCATGGGATAAAACCAGCCATTTGGTAGCCTTGTGACATTAGTATTTGAAAGCCTTTGCTTCGGGGGAAGTTTACTATCCGCGATCAGCCTGTTTACCCACCTATTGGCAACTTCTATCTTCAAAATGTTCTCACCTTTCTTAATGAGTGAATCTAGTGGCAGGATATAAGGTGAATTCCAAACCGTTCCTAAAGAGTTACCGTTCAGATATACTTCTGCCACGACGCCAATTACACCCAGATCAATGGAAGCGCTGTATTTTCTTGAATTATAACTTTTATCAGCCTTGAAACTTGTAGTATATGTAATGATACCAGAATAGCCCCTGATGCTATCATTAAGATGAGTAGACAGATCTGAGAGTCTTTGAAGTGCAATCGGTTTTGGGCCACCTAAACTTTGGTCGAACGATACGTTCCAAATCCTACTCAACACTTGTTGCTTATTCGATTGGAATAACGGCACTCTCAAAATATTATTCCCAACATTATTACTTAGTACAATAAATACCGAACCCTCTGGATAGATATTAAAGCCTAAGGAAAGAAGGCCACCTTCCTGGTGTTGATCTACCGAATAGGTCTTCCCCGTTAGGGGGTCCCAAAGCTCCGCATTTCTATATGCTGACTTAAGCTTCAACTTTATTGCCCGATTCTTTTTTGACTTTGAAGAGATAAAATAGATATCTTCACCAGAAGTAGTTCGGTGAATAAAATCTATAGAATCAGGTTCTACCCCGCTTTCCAAAATAACGTCAGGCTGGACGTTTAAGGACGTTAATACATCACGTATAGTTCTTCTATAAATAATCTTTCCCTTCCCAAAAAGATTTTCCGTGTTAGAGGTGCCATCTATCCTACCCCACATCTCGTTTGCAATCTCCTTTAATTCTAAATCGTCTTTTATAAAATCTTTATAGCCAACCGAAACTTCGGGTTTGGGTCCTATCAGTATTGCACCTTGACTTACTAGCAGTCTTAGTTTTTTAAGTACTTCCAGATTCATTTCTTTGGAATCCGGAAGCACAAGTACACTATATTTTTGACCGTGAGGCAGGGAAAGCCTATTATTTTCCACTGATAATTTATTCAATATAACGTCAGTATTAGTCACATCATAATCATACCCAAAGCCAAGGGCTGGGTCTATGTGCTTTTCGGGAACGAAGTTGGGTGACTGGTCGCCATAATAGTAAAGGACTTCTGCGGAAAAGTTACCCTGTTGGAGCATGTAACTACTCCTTGCTAAATAGTCCATGAAAGGTTTTACTTTTGGCCACCAAGTTTGTGTAACACCTACTTGCGTACCAAAGCCATATATGTACCCCGGTTTCCCAAATGCTTTCGGAACGTGAGGGAAAGTATGAAAATTAATCCTGTTGAGTCCTTCGCAAAAAGCACGGTCTACTCCAGGTTTCAGCTCATTTAAGCTTTCCTGCCAAAGATTTGTTGATGTAAAGGCTTCCGCTTCTACATACTTTTGATTGTAAATGTGAGATGCGGACGCGACTCCCTTTATCACATAGATGGCCTTGGAAGGATCTTTGGGATTGTGCCAAAACTCACCTCGAGGAAAGGTAAGTACTCCAGACGACTTCAGAGACTCAAAAGGGCAATTATGTAACGGTTGACCGGGTCCCGCTGCTTCCGCTACAAAGCCAATGCCGTATTCCTCACATAAAGATTTTGCTTTTAAAAAATGGCTGTCAATGATTAGATCCGAAAGAAGTTGATTATAGTCATATAAAAATCTCTGAGATGCATCTTTACTTATAACCGTGAATTTTTCGAATACAGGTAAAAACGGAATCATACTGTAACCAAATCGCTTTTCAAATTCAGCTAGCATATTGGGCGTCCATAATTCACCTCTTACTTCATAACTGTCAGTGTATAAATACTTAAATGCAGTACCTTTAAAACTTCCTAATTTAGCCTTAAGCTTTTCCAAAAAATACCTAATATGAATTTCTGTTGCGGTGGGGTTATAGTGGTCAATCATTGGGCCGTTAGAAGAGGGGCTATGGGCTATCATTGGTTGACCTGTGTTTGCGCACACCATCCTTACAATCTTCCAGTCCCCTGGTGGAGCATTCCATTCAAGCCCTCCCTTTCTGTTTAGCTTTCCGCTAACGTTGATTATTTTTGAAGTATCGTCAATTAACGAATCTATTGTAAGTGGGAATGCTTGAACTAGAATGTCTTTATAATAAGCGGGGTAACCATTTTCATCTATTTTTGCCACGGATAGGGATCCCTCGACCTTTTTTGGCAAGATTGGCAAAGGTAGATTTACAGAAACTTTTCTCGGCCCTTTTACGACCTGAACCGATCGATATATAGCCATTGTGGCATTCTCAGCGGTTGTCCAGGCGCCGCCTGAATTCCAACCACTGGAAATGACAAGCCCTATGTCTAAGCCTAACCGTGTAGCTTCCGTGATCGCATGTGCTATGGCGTCAGTATATTTATCACTCATAAAGGGTTCGCCGGAGGGCACTATACTGTCTTCGTCTTGCATACAGCTCACGTCCCATATATCGAAGCCGCCCATACCCTTCGCTTTTGCTTCTTCTAATTCTGAGGTGATAGTACTTTTATCAAAATTGCCATTTACCCATGTCCAAAGTGCTCTTGGTCGTGCCTCAACGGGAGGGTTTAAAAAATTTGCTTTACTTAAAGCGGTGTGGTCGGTGGGAACTGTCTGTGCGTTCGCCCCTCCTATTTGGAGAAATAATGCAAGTAATAAAAATAGTCTTTCAGATATCCTCACGACAATTGATTATTGATTCTATTCTTTAATAAAAAATGGATCGATATTTAATAACACCATTCCATAACTTTACAAAGGTAAGAAAATCAATTAAGGATGATAAAGAAAAAAGAGGCTGTCTCAAAAGTGGAGACAGCCTCTTTTTATTAAACGCGGATTGATGTGGCAGCCAGTTTGTGGATAAAAGTTGTTTAACTTAAAAAATGATCTTCCAAGTACCTATACGGCTAGTTTTTGCAAGTTATGAGCTATTGCCGGTAGTCCTGTTTCAATCTCGAGCTTCTTTAAACCTTTTAGATTAAATCGTCGGAATCCTTTTCGCCTTATTTGACCGAAAACTGGTTCCACATCTGCCGTTCTTTGTTTGGGGTATTTAATTCCTTGCTCGCTTTTTAGATTTTAATCCGAAACTCTCAATAGGATTTTACTTTAGCCCAATCAAAATTGGACGAATTGAAGAATAGCCCGTCCATCCAAACCCGTTTTTGCATAACGACCGACATTTTTTATTACTTCATTTCGGCCGGATTTTACGATCTACCTTCCTATTGCGAAGCATTTCAACCTAATTGTTGTAACTCGCTCGTTTACCTTCGATTGTAAGGCTGTGAGTTTATAGCCTACCATCACTGTTCGTAATGCTGCCTCGGTAGCATAGAAGTCTTGCATACAAAAGTTGTCTGCCCCAAAGTCGTACTCAAGTTCGACGAAAGCCAGGATTGAAGTCCCGGCTTAGTTTTTTTTTGAGATGGGATTCTATTCCTAGAATTCTATACCACAGATTGCTTTTATGGGAATATTAATTCCACCTTTCACAGAAATAAACGTATCGCTCACATACCAAATAGTGGTTTCGACACATACCAATTCTTCTGTCTCTGTCTGAATTACCATCTTCACCTTACCTTTGTAAGAATTCCCAAGCAGCTCAGCCTTTTTAAGGTAAATGTTTCGCAACCGCCTCTTTACCTCGTCCAGCAGTACGTCTTGCTTACTAAACTTAATATTTACTAGTGATTCTTTTTCAATTTCCTTTATTCTTTTTGGAGGTGCTTCCATAACTAAACCATTTTTTTTAGTTATTACGCTCCAATTTGACCCTCGGTTGTATTATTTTGATATTAAACTTCAATTAAAAGATAACTACATGTAAGTTGAACTATGCTTTTTCGGTAAAAAACCTCCAACGAGAAGTCGTATGACAATTTTAACCAGATAAAGTTTTATTTGCCTACTAGTGAAGGTACGTTTCCGGTTCTCTTCAACACGCCCCATCCCATCAACTCGCCTTTGATTGCTTTCATAAAGGAGCAGATTAAAACCCAGAACATATAGTATCGGTAAATAAGCCTTTGAGGCAGTAGCCATATTATCTTTCTTACATCTTCTCCTTCGAGAGAGAATGCGACAAATGCTGCAACTGCCTCAACAATAAAGAATGCGAAGTAATAGATCAAAACTTGCATCGCGTTCCCACTGACCATTGCAAGAAGCATTACAATATCCGCTAAAGGAATAAGCAGTGGTAAAATCATCTGAAATACCAGCATATTAGGTAATGCGAACAGACCTAATGCCTTATACTTTGGGTTAAAGCATGCTTGTTTGTGTTTCCAGAAACTTTGTAGGATGCCAAATCCCCATCGATATCGTTGCTTTAGAAACTGGCCTACCGTTTCTGGTGATTCTGTCATTGCAATTGCGGTATTGCTGTAGCGTACAGTATAACCTGCTCTCAAAACTCTTATCGTAAGGTCACAGTCCTCTGCAAGTGTGTCTGTAGTAAATCTACCACACTCCATGAACACAGTTTTCTTGAAAGCTCCAATCGCCCCAGGAATCACTGTAATACAGTTCATCAAGTCGTAAGCACGTTTATCAAAATTTTGACTGGTGATGTATTCTAGCGATTGCCAACGCGTCATAATGCTAGAGGCTTCATTCCCTACTTTTACATTACCACCGACCGCTCCTACTTTTTCGTCTGTAAAATAGATCATCAGATTTGTAACTGCGTCAGGAAGAAGCTGCGTATCGGCATCAATACATATAACATAGTCTCCTTTGCATCTCTCAATTCCAAAATTAAGTGCATTTGCTTTTCCACCGTTAGGTTTAGTAAAGATTTGCAATTTCGGATGCCCATCAAATTTCTCTTTTACTACTTGAAAAGTGGTATCCTTAGAACCATCATCCACAAAAATGATTTCAAAATTTGGGTAATCTGTCAAAAGCAGATTTTCGAGGCTTCGCTCAATGTTAACTTCTTCATTATATGCAGGTACTATAATACTTACAGGCGGCTTGTCAATATAGTTTAGTTTTTCTTTTCCGCACCTGTATTTTTGCATCAAGGCCAATATTGCGATAAATAGAATTCTAGCAATTGCCAGAAGTATACCAAGTACAAATATGGGCGTTAGCATATGCTGACCCCAAAATATAAAATGGGCAATGAGATTATTACTGTAGGCAAGGTAATAATCATTATCCTTGGAAAGCTCTGGCATAATGTCGAGCTTATTTTTACCCATAAATTTTGCAACGGTTGTAAATGTGTAGCCCTTGGCCTTCAGTTTTTTTATTATTACTGGCAAAGCTTTCACCGTTTCAGTCCTATTTCCTCCTCCATCATGCATTAATATGATACTTCCCTCGTCCAAATCGCCCAATACTCTTTCTTCAATCTGCTTAGCAGTAGATCCTTTTTCCCAATCTCTGGAATCTATTGTACTCTCTATTCGATAGTATTTTTCTTTGCCGAATTCTACATTCCTTATTTCAACCCATTCTTTTGAATACTTATCGGTACTGAATGGAGGCCTGTAAAGCATAGTTGATTGACCGATGATACATTCGATAAGTCGCTTTGTAGCTCGCAATTCGATCTCAGCTCTTTTCTCGCTTACCTTCAATAAATTGGGATGGGTAAATGTGTGGTTCCCAATCTCATAACCTTCTGCATGCAGTTGTTTCAATAAAGGAATGTTGTTCTCCACTTTCATTCCCGTTACGAAGAATGTACCGGGAACTTTTTCACGCTTCAGGATTTCCATAACCTGGCGCGTATAGGTCTCATCTGGCCCATCATCAAACGTTAGAACTAATTGCTTCTTTCGCTTTGCATTTTGTTGAGGACTAATTTTTTGCGGCTCAAAGGCAATCTCCGGCCCCTGATCTTTCAGCGCAATATGATTTATCTCATGATTATAAAAATTCCAAACCCGCTTGTCTTCTCCGCCCAAGCGCCATAGAGCTATATTTCCAATCCCTTTTTCCGCAGCTAAAATGGAAGTCTGATAGAGGGACGCAGCATCGGTGTAGAATACATGATGAACTGCTCCATTTTTATCTTTGTAGGAGAAATTTAGATTATAATGGTTGGGATCAATAGAAACTTGAACTTTGTTTTTCTCTGCCAGCGCGATAGCATCGGTGAAAGAGATTTGCCTTGCCGGCTCACGCCCTTTCCAATCATATCCCCGATTGGATAGGACCAATATAATCTGATCCTTGGGAATGTTTTTTATTATACGGTTCATGGAGCTGATCAACCAATCCTGCTCTGCAATGGGACCTGCGGCCGTTTCCGAGGAATGTTGGTCGTAGGCAAGTACAAAGACATAGTCGTTGTATTCTTCAAGATGCTTAAGGTTATAAGAATTTTGAAGTGGATTCAAGTTAGTGGTAACCAAATACCCCTTGCCATGTAACGCAGTATATAGCTGGTCTTGAAAGGGCGTTAGCAATTGGTAAAGACTTGGATCCTGAACCTGAAAATTTATATTAATGCCATCGAGTTCATATTTATCTAAAGCTCTGACGATACTTTTTATGAATTTGTCACGGGCGTTTTTTGAAACGATGATGTCTTCAACAAATTTATTATTCCATTTGCCTTCATAGAAGTTTGTCACCATGGCAATCGTTTTCACTCGGTGTTGATGAATCAAGGCAAGCGCTGCAGGGTCTACTTTGGTAAGTATAGTATCACTATTCTCCTTGATAAAAAACCACTCCGGCACCACCATATTCACTTTTGTAATGTTGTCGTTCAATGAGGCAAAAGAATTTTTGTCCCAACTAACATAGAATGCTGCTCTTACTTTAGATTCTTTCTTCAAATGGGGTATGGGACAATAACCCACACACTCACCGGCTAAGCCAGGCAGGTTGCTTATTTGTAGATGACTTTTAACCTTCTTAAAATCTTCCGAATGCTTATTGTCTAGGGCTAGAATGGTCTCAGCGTTAACGGACTTCTTAAACACTTCGCTCGACTCCAATATTCTGGGCATTACCATCAAATCTATTAGAAAGAGCGACGCAACAAGCAAAACCAAAAAACCAAAAATCCTTATTGCCCAAATAAATTTATTCCACCTTCCCTGGGAGTCGCTTTGAAATACTTGTCTTGATCCGTGCATGGCTGATTAAAATTCTATGACCGACAGAAAACGCGGTCAAAATTTCAACTCAACTCATCATTTATTTGTTTAGCAGACACTTGCTTTGCAGCCATTCTCATCCGTAGTGAAAATTTAGTTTCAATTTTTAGAACAACTATCCTAGCACAATGCAGATGTATTAATTTTCAGATTTATAAAAATTTAGTTTGATCCTTTCTAAACTTCGTGCCTTAAATTGACCTTTCTATATAAATATTATAACCTTTTTTATTAGTCCTTTTTTAGGTCCAGGAATAAAGAAAATTCAAAAACCAGCTATAAAATATTTTTATTATGTAAGAAATTCTTGAAATATTCTAACAATTGATTTAGCGTCCGAGTTGATTCAAGAAAAAAGCAATGATTAGTTTTATAAAATATTACCACCAGAATAAATTGCGCAGGTATTATCAGCAATTGAGACAAGAAGCATTGGAAGCGGAAAAGACAGGCGATGTTAGAAGATATTATGCGTTGAATGCAAGAGCTGACAGAATGGTAGACCAGGTGTTATATTAAGGATCGGTTAGTTTTTAATTAACTCTAATATATCTTCTACATACTCTCTAGAATTCGACAGTCTTGGCACTTTATGCTGACCGCCAAGTTTCCCTCTTTTTTTCATCCAATCATAAAAAGTGCCTTCGGGAACCGAATGAATAACAGGCTGCTCCAAGGCTAGATCCTTGTACCGCTTAGCTTCATAGTCAGAGTTTTGATCCATAAGACTTTGATCAAAAATTTGAACAAACCTGTCTAGGCTGTCTGGTTGCTTTATAAATTCGATGATCCATTCATGTCCACCTTTATTCTTCTCCTTCAAAAAAATCGGGGCTGCCGTGAAGTTATTGATACTAGATCCGGTCTGGTGACAAGCTTCAGCAATAGCTGTCTCTGCATTTTCAATGATTAATTCTTCCCCGAAAGCATTGATAAAATGCTTTGTCCGCCCTGTAATTTTGAATCTAAACGGGTCTTTGCTTGTAAATTTTATCGTATCTCCGATTTTATACCTCCACAAACCAGCATTGGTAGTAATGATGATGGCATAATTTTTATTTAATTCTACCTCCTCTAAAGTGATTGCTTCTGTTGCT